>NZ_SSHN01000006.1:0-262645 GCF_004804295.1 Vibrio sp. H11
ATTGCTCATTCAAATTTGGTCACTCAGTTCATTGATACCTAAGTTGATTCTTTAGAATCATCTTCGATTATCATCAACGAGTGCCCACACAGATTGATAGGTTTATATTGTTAAAGAGCGTTGCTTTTTCGAAACTTTCTTCTCAAAGCGGAGGTGCATTCTAGCGAGTTAATTTGAAGAGTCAAACACTTTTTCAAATTTATTTCTCAGAAGCTTTTCACCTCGCTGACCAGCGCTGAAGCCTTGTGGCGCCTGCCGTGTCAGTGAGGCGGCATTATAGAGAGTTGCTTCAACTTGGCAATACTAAAAATCACTTTTTTTATAAAAAAACGTTCGTTTGGTTATTAAACAAACGAACGACTTTTTATGCAGACTTTACTCTCAGCACACCCACAATTTACTCACAAAATACTGTGGATAACTAATCGTCACTATCAAAAAAATAGGAAATCCGTGAACGAGGATTGAGGTAATCACGAATTTTGTCCGGTAACTTATTCGGTAATATCGCACTGACTATCTTTATGTCTTTACTAGCCAGGTCAATAATCGGAGCCTGAGTACGTGGTACTGAAGGGTCATAGATAAGAACATTAGGAAACAGCAGATGCTTAGCATTCACCGAGATGACCAGCCCCACCATATCATTAGAGAGCTGAACCACTGTTCCGGGCGGAAACACCCCCATGAATTTGACCATGATATTGAGGTTTTCATGGTTATACAGATGGCGGCAATTCTTATAAAGGTGAGATAACGCGATATAAGGAATTTTTTGCTCAGCCACCACATTGGGGTGGCAAAGGTTATCAAACGCATTGGCGACTGCGACCACCTGCGCTAATTCATCAATCTCTTCTTCTTTATAGCCCTGCGGATAGCCAGAGCCATCATTCAATTCATGATGTTGCTCTATCACTCGCATTGCACTAGCCGGAAAGTCCTCTATATTAGCCGCTAACTCCTGACCATACTTGGTATGCAGTTTAAGGTAGTTTTTTTCCGGTTCGCTAAGCGGAGTCGGCTTTCTGACAATTGCACTCGGAACGCGCATTTTACCAATATCATGAAACAGACAGGCGAAGGCGAGCTCTTTTAATTTGTCGGCAGGAAATCCTTTGTTCTTTCCGATCATCATGGCAATCACTGAAACATTAAGTGAATGGAAATAGATGTCTTCAAACTCACTTTTGCTGTTCATCAGGTGCAGGGTGACGCTGTCCTCACTGAGCAGCTTGTCGACAACATCGTCGACCAGCTGCTTAGCTTCATCGACCGCATCCTGCGGACGATTACGAATTTTGTTCATAACCGCACGCATACGGGCCAGTGAGCGTTCAAATTCTTTCTCACAATGCAAAACCCGGCGCCGATAAGCATTCAGTTTCTCGATTCGTTTCTGCTTTTCCTGCCATAACTTGTCAGCTTCATCGTCAATCGCTGGGTCACTACTCTGTTCAGCTTCCGACTGCCCCTGAGTCTGTGGAGGTAAAGGCGAGGTATCGCTTTGGGCCGGATTCAAAAATACGTGCTGGATACCCAGATGCCGAATCAGGCGGATTTGCTCCTGAGTCGTAATCTTAAAGCTGTTAAACAGAAAAGGATGCTCATTCCATTTGACCGGCAAACGGATATGTAACCCAGGTTGCAGCCTATCGACCGTAATTTTGATACTTGCCACTCTATCACTCTGTCCTTGGTACGCAGGCTCCTACTAATCAGGGGCCTTGATATTAGGTGTTCATATATTAGAAGAACTCAATAATAAGGTCATCAATACAATACTCAGAGAGCTGCGTATAAAGCGAGATCTTCAACAAACTTCGCAATTAATGATCCAGCGAACACCGAACTGATCCTCAACTTTTCCGCATCGGGTGCCCCAGAACGTGTCTTCTAATGGCATCATCACTTTACCTTGTTCAGCTAACTGTTCGAATAATACGAGTTGACGATCAATGTCATCCATCACCACAGACAGTGCAATCTGATTATCTTTGAGTTCCTGCGTTGCAATGCCATCAGACAGCATTAACTTCATATGCTGCGTGACCAGTTCAGCATGCATGATCCAGTTCGGGTTAACGCCTTTAATCAGCTGTGGCGCTTCATGAAAATAGCGTTTGGTTAATACATGGCCATCAAAACACTGGCAATAAAAGTCGAGCGCCTGTTCACAGCGGCCGGAAAAAAATATATACGGTGTGAGGATAAACATAGACACCTCCTGCTTTTATAAGAAGCATAGTCGATTCCTCTCACCAAATCTGAATACTGGTATGTCGCTCTATAGAAAGGAACTCAGGCACGCAAAAGTCCAGCCAGCTTGTCTTCCGCATCTTTAGCTAACAATCACTCATCTCAGTACGGTTACGACCATTATGTTTGGCCTGATACAGTGCCATATCCGCCTTTTTCATCACTGATTCAATCGCCTCATCACCAGCGGACCAATATGCCACACCAATTGAAATAGTAATGGCTGGCACCATAGTGAAACTATGATTGGCCACTGAGGCCCGGATACGTTCCGCCACCTCATAAGCCCGGGCGATATGGGTATTACTGAGCAACAGGATAAATTCTTCCCCGCCTGCACGACACACAATATCTTGCTCCCGTGCCTGCTGTTTCATCAAACTCGATACTTCCCGCAACAGCTCATCACCCGCATCATGCCCATAGGTATCATTCACCTTCTTGAAATAATCCAAATCGAGCGCAAGCACAGAAAATGGCATCTGGCGGACGGTAAAACTCTCAATACTTTTTTCTAACCCACGTCGGTTCAACAATCCGGTCATAGCATCAGTTAAGCTATCGGACTGCAGTCGATCGATGGTGTTAGACGCAACTCCGAATGCACGTAAGAAACTCTGTTTGAGGTGAGCAGCCTCAAAGTACCAAGGTTTGACGAGTTTCATCTCATCCATGAGTGAACTGTCACTTTCAAGTTTCTTAACCGCGCTGGCCAGTTGCCAAAGTGGTTTTGAGATAAAAATCGCCGATATCCAGATAATAATCAGGGTGACGATACCTATCGGAATCGATTGCCACACCACTTGAAGCAACTGATCATCAAGAACCATCAACGCCTCTGCACGCGGTTTCTGCGCCACAATACCCCAACCAGATTGTTTAACCGGAGCATAACCAGCCAGCATTTCAGTACCGAAAACATTTAAAGTCTCGATGTGGCCGCTTTCACCACGTGCGACTGCGTTTATCGCAGCATTTTTCGTGATCACCTGACCGATGCGCCGATGGTCCGGGTGATAAATCAAAGTACGATTATGATCCACTACATACAGATATGAACCGTCACGATAACTGTGTTTACCCAGTAACGTGGCCAGCATGTTTTCCTGCTCCAGATAAATCGTGCCACTGACAAATCCCTGATAGTGGCCGGAAGCTGAAAAGATCGGATAAGAGATACTGGTAATATAGTTGCCCGCTGGAGAGACGAAAGGATCGGTAATCAGCGGCTTTTGTGCTGTGAGAGACTGGAGCGAGTTGACGCCGGTCAGAGCTATACCTGTCACTGGCAGCGTTTGCGGCGCAATCGCCTTAATCACGCCATCAGCGTTGACCACGACCACAGAATTAAATGAATCGGTCTGCTTTTTTAACCGTTCAGTTTCAGCTAACAACAATTCAGGATCCGCTATTTTATCACTCAGCACCGCGGCACTAAACGCGAGCTGATTGAGTGCTGAAGTCAAAAATGCATCTGTCATTTCGGCCATCTTCTCGGCATACACCTGATTAGAAGCCAAAGTATTGGCGATGATTAACTCTCTCTGCACCCGATACATGGAGTAAAATGCATTGATTAGGGTGATAAATGCCGTGAATAGGCACAACAGTAAAATGAGTCTTCTTAAATTTAGTTTATCTCCAGACACTTCTATCATTCCATTAACCGTTGCCTATTAGTTTTCTTCCGCCAAATTTCCGTGCACAATAATAGCGACAACTTCCTTCCCATCACATGCAATAAATCAGAGTACTAACATTGTTCACGTCCAAAAAATGACACTAAGCCAAGATTAAAGTGTGAATTTAATTCATAGTAACATTGAACAGAATTCAATTTGATACAAATCACAATATGGTTCAATAACCGCCATCATCCCACGTACTTCAGGCGCTTAAGATGAAAAAATTAACCATCATAGACGGTGGTATGGGCAGAGAATTAGAACGAATCGGTGCCCCGTTTTCACAAACAATGTGGAGTGCACAAGCACTGTTGGAAACACCAGGCTATGTGCGCCAGGCTCATCAAAATTTTATTGATGCCGGAGCGCAAGTCATCATTGCGAACAGCTCCGCTTGCGTACCCTTTTATCTCGGTCAAGAGTGCTATCAGGCCAAAGGTGAGTCACTGGCACGCGAAGCCGCGATTATCGCTCAGTCCGTCGTACAGCACGAAAAAGTGAAGCACCGGAATAAAGTTCTGGCTGCGGGTGCGTTATCTCCGCCGTATGGCAATGACGACCCTGACCTGTTTGATGCTGAATCTGCACTGGGTATCTATCACGCTCTGTTTGCAGCCCAAAACCGCTACGTTGATCTGTGGTTCGCAGAAGAGATAGCCAGTATAGCTGAACTCACATTAGTGCAATCGGTTCTGCAACACGCTCAACAGCCCTGTTACTACATTTTATCGCTGAGCAACGAAACAACCCCCGAGCTTCAGTTGCGCTCCGGAGAATCCGCTATTGATGCCATTGATTTTATCGTCCAGCACGGTGGCGAGGGTATTCTGTTTGAGAGTGAAACAACCGACGTCATTTCCCAGGCTATTACTCGTGCCGCGGAACGCATCAAGCGTGCAGATATCGAACTTGGCGGATACATCAATTTTTCCACCACCACAGACTCTGCGCTCACAGCACAAAACACGAGTACACCAAGCTCCGAACTCTCACCACAAAGTTACTTAGTATTAGCGCAGCATTGGTATCAACTCGGTGCCACTCTTTTCGGAGGATGTTGCGGAATCAGGCCGGAACATATCCAAGCGCTGGCTCGATGGCGTGATAGCCAGGAACCGTTGGTAGCTGTTGAATAATATTCATCTTCAGGCCGTGATAAACACAAACAATACCCCCCGAAAATTTCGGGGGGTATTGTTATTACCAAACATATTGCTCGACGCCCTAAGGCTCACTAAGCCAAATGAGCCAGACTGAATACCAGGCTCAGTTCATCACGATTTCGGTACACACGCCACTGTCACACTCCTCGATACGCAAAGGGTTACCATGCTTGTCACTGTACGTGGTTTTATAATGTTTACCTCGAATTTCACGAATCGCAGTCCACTCTTTACCTTCGCGGTCTGTACCACGTAAGTACTGACTGTTGCCCGCTTCTATTATTGTCCGGCTCCAGGTCAAACCGGTGGTGCTGTCTTTGCACTGCTCAAATACCATATTGCCAGTCTTAGACTTGTTACAATAAACATTCTCAGAACTCTCAAACGAATCGGCGCAAGCAGAAAAAACGAAGCCACTACAAACAAAAAATACCGCTAATCTATTTATCTTAATAATCATATAATGCGAAACCAAACCAAACGTAATACGATAAATTGCATATAAGCCACAAATTTTCGCGCACGATATCACATTTTTCGATCAGTTATCGTATATACATTGCCTGTTTTGATGAAAGTGAGACTAGCACCTTGTTTTAGTCAATGGATATTGTGTAATCACTTTATGTAAAATAAGTCGAGCCTTTGAAAAGAGTGCTTTTACACCTCAAACTGACATTTTATCCGTAAGCCTGCCTTGCAACTTACTGGTTACCAGACTATTCCAATTCAACATACCACCACTCGATCATCTGCCCGAAAAGCCATGGTGAGTAATCACATCTGATGCCCTTAGTCGAAGTGGCGCTCAAAGACCTAAATATCAGGACACAAAAATAAATGCAATTTTTTACGTCCATGGTTGAACTGCAACCGATGTCGCTACGTATCAGAGATAGTTGGCAGAAGTAGCGCTGACAAATCGTGTTTAAGATTACGCTGCAACAGGAAAATATTATGAAAAATCGTTTTACAGCTTCAGCAAAAACCTTTTGTCTTTTCACTGTACTAACTACCGCTTCTTCTCTGGCATGGGCCGGACATCATCTCGGCGTTAAAGCCACTGATCAGGATGTTTCCGGTGGAACAGTGTCTGCCAACATGATAATGGCGGGCGACAATGGCTGGATGGTGGTGCACCGCACTGATAAAGAAATGAAACCGGGTCCGGTGGTTGGTTATTCGCCGGTTAAGAAAGGCAATAACAGCGACGTCACAGCGATACTGACTGAACCGGTAAAATCTGGTGAGATGCTGATGTTAATGTTACACGGCGAAGCCGGCGGCATGAAAACCGGTATTTTTGAGTACACGTTAGGTGCCAAAGAAGATGGTCCGGTACGCGAAGACGGCAAACTGGTTATGAGTGTGATTACGGCCAAATAATCTGCAAGCAAACCATAACGATAAAGGGGACCTTGCTGTCCCTTTTGTTCTCCCGCCCCGTGTTCACTGAGCCCAAAACGACGGAAGTGTAGTGGTCAACTAAAATTGGCCACGGTTTTAGAGTTTTCCCAATACAGTCGTTCAGACTCATTGGGTGTTAGACCACCATTATATTGATGTGGTCTGAGTTGGCTGTAGTAGCCCGTGATGTATCGAGTTATATGTTCTCTCGCTTCGCTAAAACTCCGATAACCCGACACTGGTATCCATTCTGTCTTTAAGCTTCTGAAGAACCGTTCCATCGGACTGTTGTCCCAGCAATTACCTCACCTCGATAAGCTTTGCTTGATTTGATAACGCCACAGCAGTTGCCGATAAGAACGACTGGTGTAATGACTTCCTTGGTCGCTGTGGAACATCACGCCTTTGGGCTTACCTCGTGATTCAAACGCCATAGAGAGTGCCTTTCCTGTCAACTTGCTATCAGGCGAGACTGACATCGCCCAACCAATTGGCTTTCTCGCGAACAGATCGATGACAACAGCAAGATACATCCAGCGCTGTCCCGTCCAGACATACGTCACATCACCTACCCAGATTTGGTTTGGAGAGGTAACGGCAAATTGTCGAGATAGATGGTTGGGGGTCTCTACGTGTTCTTGTGATGCCTTTCGATAACGATGGTTCGGTGTTTGACCGCTTACCAGCCCTAATAATTTCATTATCTTAGAAGCTCGATAACGTGTCAGTTTTATACCTTGAGCTGTCACCATGTCGGCAATGCTTCTCGCACCAGCAGAGCCGTTGCTTGCCGTATGAACTTCTTTAATAAGACTTTTTAGCTTCACCAACTCTGGAGAAACACGCTTAGGGCGACAACGCCAGTATTTGTAACTGCTGCGGTGGACACTGAACACATGACACAGGGTTGTTACGTTAAAGCTCTGCCTGAGTTTCTCGATTATCGAGAGTTGTTCAGTGAGTCCGACATCAAGACAGCTGTTAAAACCACCTTGGTCGCAAGTGATCACCTATCACATTCAACTATCCCATTATGCCCCCTGACTTGCCCCCACTATGAGAACAACTAGAAATAGAGATATGAATCATGTTTTTCTGCATAATCTTTGCACCGAACATTTTTTATTCAACTCTGTATTAAACTTTAAACTCAGAATGATATATCAATGATGAAGGTTAAATAATGTCTACTTACCCATACATAAATAGTGCACGCTTACGAAAATCTAGTGTCGATGGTAGAAGCGTCTACGAAGAAGCTCTTAGTGATCAAGGAAGAGTGATATTCTCAGGTCCTTTTCGACGACTACAGTCAAAAGCTCAAGTATTTCCTCTAGAAGAAAACGCCTCCGTGAGATCACGATTAACTCACTCTATTGAGGTAGCCAACATTGGAAAATTTATTGCGAGAGAAATAATAAATAAGCTAAATTCCTGTTCAATAAAAAACAAAAATAAGAATTCATCACGACAGGAAATATGTGAGTTAGAACGGGCATTTGAAACTTTCTCAGAAACAGCTTGTTTAATCCATGATATCGGAAACCCTCCCTTTGGGCATTTTGGAGAGACAGCAATAAAACAGTGGTTTTCAATTAACGGAAATCAATCATTTATTAAATCCATATCAAATACAAACAAAGAAATAGCTCAAAGAAGAGAACAAGGTACCCATCCTGATTATTTAGCCCCAAATACTGACCATGAATACGAACACTACCTAAAACATGATTTTGAAAACTTTGATGGTAATGCTCAAGGACTGAGAATTATTTGTCGTGTACAAGGGGATTTTGATCGACTAGGGCTGAACCTGACAACAACTCAACTGTCAGGATTCATGAAATATGTAGCGTGTTCAGATAACATTGATAGGAGTGAAAATAGCTATTTCTCGAAGAAGCCAGGTTATTTCTTGACAGAAAAAGGAATTGTTCACGAAATTCGAAAAGTCCTTTTCGGTGATGAAAACATAAGAAAAAGACACCCAATAGCGTTTGTGATGGAAGCCGCAGATGATATTGCATACTGCATCAGTGATATTGAAGATGGTCTCGAGAAGCAAGTGATCTCCTTCGAATCTATTAAAATTGAACTAAAACCCTTATACATAGATGTCTGTAAAAAATACGGTATTAAGAAAAAAGTTTACAAACGTTTTTGGAAAGCGACTACAAACAAGATTTTTAAGGAAGTAAATGAGAATCCTCAATACACTTTATTTACCCGACTAAGAGTAAAACATATACTTCAGCAAGTAGATGGAGCATCCCAAATATATGTGGATAATCTGAAAGCTATCCGTGAAGGCAATTACAATCATTCTCTAATAGCAAAACCTAGTGTTCATCATGCTTGGTTGAAAGCACTAAAGATATACACGGAAAGAAACATATACCTAAGCCCCTCAGTTGTAACACCTGAACTCTCTGGCCTTAGTATCATAACGGGAATACTAGAAAAATATAAATGCATATTAGAATTAAGTGCTAATGCATTTTCACGGATAGTTGATCCTTTAGACGTTACCGTTAATGAAAAGGAGCTGAGTATTGAAACCCTTCTCATTTCTGGTTTACCAAGTAGCTACATTGAACTCTATAAAAGCTCAGTGAGTTCATTTCGTGAAGGCGACTACAAACCAGTCGGCGATAACTATTATACAAACGAATGGTTATTCAGAGCACATTTGATCCTCGACTATGTATCAAGTATGACTGATGACTTTGCTTTCAGAACATTCAAAATTCTATCGGGTAACAGCCATAAGCCACCTAAGTACTAAGTTGAAGAAAGTCGTATTAAGTAACAATAGGAATTGTATAGACTAAAAATTAAAAGCCGAACGATACAGTATGAAACCATATGGTTCGGCTTTACCCACCCCTATCACTAATAAACCTTGAACCGTTTCAGCTACTTGCCTCAGCGTTTTCACCTAGTCAGTGACCGATTACAAGGTTATCCGAATACCTATACACGACCTCAACTTTAAAGCTAAGGTGGTGCTCATGATGAAAGGTATTTGTTGTTGAACTGGCATCCAGTTCTGCTTTGATGATTGAGCCACTCATAGGCTATTGGGTTTTCAGAAATATCTTAGAATGGGAAATGCTCAGAATGCAAACCTAAAGCCATCATCTTCTGATAAAACGCTAACTCAAGTGGGTACGCTGTACCTGAATTAAAGAATGAGCTTTCTTCCCTACGACGACCATAAGCGGCATCAATTATATTTTCACCTGTAACAAGATTTCGACAGTAGTCCTGGATGAACAGCACAACGTCATCTAACTCTCGCTTGATGTCGTATGAAATATGTTGCCTCTAAGCATCAGAAGGCGTTTATGGCCGACTTGAAGCCAGTCTATCGGGCTGTGAGTAAAGAAGCGTCCGAGATGGAGTTGGATCGTTTGGAAGCCAAATGGGGACAGCAATACCCAATAGTGATTCGTTCCTGGCGGAACAAATGGGAAAATTTATCGGTTTACTTCAAATATCCAGAATACGTCCGAAAGGCTATTTACACGACAAATGCTATTGAAGCCGTACATCGCCAATTCCGCAAACTGACCAAAACTAAGGGAGGGTTCCCAAATGAAAATAGCTTGCTCAAGCTACTGTATGCTGGGATATTGAATGCTTCTAAGAAATGGACAATGCCAATACAGAATTGGAATATGACATTGTCTCAACTGGCGATTCATTTTGAAGGTCGCTTGGATGACGTCTTAGATATTTAGCCAAAATTAGCTGACACAGAATTCTGAACGCCCTCTAAATAACTCAGTGTTAGTTAAAAGCTGTGATCATATCGTTGTTCCTGATCTGATTGGTGTTGGTAAGCCTGATAAGCATACTTCTGAAAACGACTACACTTTCACTTTCCGCAGAAGCCAATTGCGCACCTAATACAACTTACTTCCCATCATCCCAAGCATTTAGATAATCGGCTAGTACATCACCGTGGCAAGCTTCTGGCTTACAAAAGCAACCTAATCTCTTACCTGCTAGCTCGTAGACTTTGTCTTTGTCAATGTTTGGAAATTTATCAAAGTCAAAATCATACTTAAACTTTCTAATCACTTCATCACGATCACCATGACCGTCGAACATTGAATACGGGTTTCCCCAATAGGAACCCCTCCCAATATATTGGTATGTTTCAGAGTCACCTTGCTTTTGATAGGTGGGATCTTTTTTAATATTGATGACTCTTGTGATTTTTATCTGGATAACTCTGAGTGGTATTTTTATTGTCGTTAATTGACTAACCTCTTCTCCAAATTCTTCGCCATCGTCAAAAACTATACCATGAGTTATATCTTCTTCCGACCAATTAGGATTTTCAACACTACCTACTATCATAGGCAGTTGCTGCGTAATCTGAGAAATAAATCCATTAAAGTCCTGAGGAAATACTACCGTCACGCCATCAAGACTACTCAGAATCCTTTCTACTTTGCGATAGAACTTGGGATAACAGTTAAAAACCTTTGGGTAAAGAATCAGTACTTTTGCCATTAGTATAAGTGCTTCACATTAAGTTTAAGTCCACTATGTTCACTAAGGTAATCAACCACAAGCCTCCTGTGACAAAAATCAGGCTCATGCTCACTACACATTAAGCATCCATTCTCAAGTAAGCCAGGCTGAATTAGTTCCTCAACACCTCTTTGAAGTAAAAGACTTCTGAATTGCACTTCATACTCATCCCAAGATATGGTGCCTTTTTTAAAACCGTCTAAGATCTGCTTTGTGGGAGCCAAGTGGGGTATGTGAACATAATCAATGCCGCAAAGCTCCTTCAACAAGAACTTCAAGTCGTCTCTTTTAGCAAAACCAGCTAACTGCGATACATTATTTAACCTAACGTCGAGTAATGTCTTAACGCCAGAATCTTTAAGGAGACCAAAAAACGTTTCTGCATTTTTCTTAGTAAAGCCTATTGTAAAAATATCGATATCCTTACTCATAGCTCCTTACCTCTCGATGAAATTGAGGGAATGTATATATTCCATTAACTTGCAACCAATAACCATCTCGCCCAGACACATCAAACCGACGACTTAGACCAATACGAAGATAAACCTCTTCCTGCCGATTAATCAAGTTTGTGACTTCATGCAACCTTCCATCATCCTGATGCTTTTTAGCAAAATCAAAAAAGCCTCTGTCTGTAATGGATAGATATGGATATCTGTGACCATCGTTATCTATCAGTGTCGCTTTGATTTTACCGGGTTTATACATATCTTCATGAATTGATAGCTGACAAGGTCTAACTCGCACTGTAATGATAGATACGTTCACTTGGGTATCGTGAGGAATATGCTTTTGCCCTTCGGCAAAGTCATAGTCAAAGCCTTCAACAATTGTATTAGACAATGAAGCGTCAAGCACTTGCTTAAACAATTCGCCACTACAAGCACCATGAAATTTAAGATCTGAATAGTTGGCATCTTCTGTATGAGGTAGCTCTAAAACAGCTTTAAAGTCTAGATTTCCTTTCAAGATAGCACCGGGGTGTATACCTAGCTCTTCACATCTTGCACTAAGAAGATAAGGCATTGGTCGAAAACATTCGCCTGTGTTAACGTCGATTGCAGCAGTACAAACCTTTTCATTAGTAGAGAATCGCGTCAAATCAGTAATGATAACTTCTCTCATCATTCAATCCTTGGGTCAATATCACATAAGAATACAATAGACTATCAACCTCCATGCATAAACCAGAGATTTCAGCTCAAGCTAGTGAGTGTGTGTGATTTTTGAAATGGAACACACTTAGCAGCTCTTTGCATATGTGAAGACTGACCTTAAGAACATATAACAATCAATAACGAAAGATAAAACTCTGCTCATCTTGATGGTTAGACTCCCATGTATTGACCCCTCAAAATGTATCAAATCGAGTATGAACAACCAGTTATATTTCCCCAGTGTTACCAACTACAAAGATTGGGAGCGACTATAACTCCACAACGCACCCACAATAGCTAAACTCTCCGATTAAGGGTTAGTAATAGCGATACCGAATCACCCTATAAAAGCCGACTCTAGTGGCTGTGCGTAAATTGGTTGACAGACCTATAATGGACTACCGAGTAGTGGTTAAGTAAGAGATTTATCAAGCTCTATCATGGTCGTTTTGAAATCTGTTAGTGTATGTACTACCCCAACGCCCTTACAACACACACCGCAAAACCGCCTATCTCAAACCGACTTTTCGACTATCCATCAAAACGATCAGTTGTTCCATAGAAACCAAACCAGCCCCCATAGCACCGTAAAATCACCATGGTCGTACCATGGTTCTTCTCGCTCGAAGTCCTTGATAATACTGGCTTGCGCGACGGCAGCTTTTTGCATTTGTTGGATTTACTAGGATTCCCTTGCGCACAGAAGCGACATGCGATGAACCATATATGGACCATGGGAGAAATTTTAAGGTTGATAAAGGGAGTCTATTTTGGGAAAAAAAGAGGCGATAGCAGGAAAGGAGGTTTGAGATAAGCACCTGAAAAGTTGAATATTTTCAAACACCTAAAACGACGAAAGGCCGCTGTAATAAGCGACCTTTCTAATCATGGTACCGATGGGCGGACTTGAACCGCCACTCCCGAAGGAAACGGATTTTGAATCCGTCGTGTCTACCAATTTCACCACACCGGCATCTTAGGGGGAATCCCCTTCAATGGTTGGTCATTATACGTAAGAACGAAGACGGTGCAATAACAATATATTGAAAACTAAATTGTTTGCTGAATATTTCGCCACCAATCCTAACTCGCTTAATTCAGGCTAACTCTCTCGTTATTACTCATTTTGCACCAATAAGATAACCCGATTACGCCCTTGTGCTTTCGCCTGATACAGCGCCATATCCGCCCGCTTGAACAAAGAGGCTTCACTGTCCTGCGCTATATAACTGGTGACACCGGCGCTGATAGTAAACTCAGGCAAATCCCCTTCGCGTAAATCCTCCACCAGCTGTCTCAGATTTTGTGCCAGTTGATAGCTGCTGTCACCATTTTGCATCGGTAACACAATCGCAAATTCCTCACCGCCGAGGCGAAATAGCATATCAGTAGAGCGAATACGCTGCTTGAGCTGAGCGACCAACAATTGTAGTAGCTGGTCACCTACCTGGTGACCATAACGATCATTGACCCGTTTAAAATAATCTACATCCAGCAATACCAGACCAAAGTCATAACCACCACGCTCGGCCAGATCCAGTTGCAGTTGGATCTGCTCTTCCCATTTATGGCGATTGAATGCACCAGTCAGTTTGTCCTGAGTCGCGAGCGCCAATAACTGCTTTTCGACCCTTTCGCGGCTGGTCATCTCAACGCTGAGACGTGACATCACGATATTGATTTCATATTCCAGTTCCGCCAGCTCGTCGCGGGTCTGGATAGGCGCTACATCAAGCTCTGATGATCCGTCGCCCTGATCAAGCGTCGAGGTCATGGTATGAATTTCGCCCTGAATGCGGCGAATGCGATGCAGAATAATCTGCACGATATAGACGGTGAGAAATAACCCCAACCCCAGCGCGCCAACGCCTAGCAGTATACTGACCAGCAGGAAATCTTTCTCGTGGCGCTCGGTGTAGTAAGCATCCTGACGAGTAACGCTCTCGAGATGACCAATAATGTTTGTACCGGCCGCTTCCAGTTCATCGGCCAGGGTTTCCATCCTATTCCGCTCCGCCGCAGAAATGACATCGCGCCCAGCTACCATTTCCAGATGTTGTTCAAACGCAGCGCTTTGCTGCGCATAGCGGCTGATCTCCTGCAATACCTGCTGATGCTTAGCAGGCATCAGAATTACCTTGTTCTGGCTCAGATTCTGCTCAATCAACTGTACTGCTTTATCGAGCAGGCTCTTCATTTTGTGCTTTTGAAATGCCAGCTGCTGATGGCGTTTGAGCTCATCATACGACTTCCCCGCTAACAGGGAGCGTTCAAACTGCTGGTGTTGTTCCAGTTCAATAAACTCCAGTTGGCGCATAATCTGGCTAAGAGGGATATCCAGATAGGCGAGTTCACGCATCTCATGGTCTATCTGCTTAATTTTGTAACCTGAATAGACAATCGCAAACAGCAAAAACGTCAGCAGCAAAACAAACAGACCGCCGATTTTGTGTTTGATTGAAGCGTGATACCAATTAAAAAGCGCCATGATTTTCCCTAACCAGAAAGTGAAACCAGACCAAGAGTCGTAACCAATACCGCCGGCTACACAGAGATCCGCTTTGGCATAGTGGCCGAATTTTACCTGCTGACTGAGCAGAGGCAAGTTTGGTTACGCTTTTGTGAACCCATTCGATCTCTCTTCTTGCTCAGGGTAACAAATTACGACCAATTACTAAGCTGTGCGGCAGCTCTCTTTTCACCTGACCAACCTGACGATATGCTGACGGCCGGTTGATTAGATACAAAGGTTGTTATGAACGAGTCCACTCTGCCTCCTGCCGGGCTGCTGCGCCGAGTCGGAGCACTGATTTACGATACCCTGGTGGTGATGGCGATCCTGATGATTGCCGGTGGCGTTGTTGTTGCTGTACTAGAAGCGTGTGTCGCCGCGGGGATACTCAGTTATGCCCCTTATCAGGACGCGGGTGACCTGCTTAGCCATCACCCGATCTGGAGCCCGGCTTATACCCTGTATCTGGCCTGCGCCTGGATCTACTTTTTCGTGTTCTTCTGGACCCGCGGCGGCCAAACCCTCGGAATGCGGGCCTGGAAACTGGTGGTATGTAATCCGGACGGTACGCGCATTTCAGCGACACAGGCCCTGATCCGCCTGGCAACATCAGTCTTCGGACTGGGAAACCTGACGGTACCTTTTGATCCAAAGAAACGTGCTTTTCAGGACATGTGGGCCAAGACTTGTGTGGTCGTGCTGCCGAAAGTTAAATAAGCGCAGTCCTCTGTTAAGGAATAAAAAAGGAAAGCTTCTGCTTTCCTTTTCTGTTCATAACACCCGTTAAAGTTTGCGTCGTAGTAGCACGATAGCAATACTGAGGAACACCAGACTCGGCGCGACAGCGCCAAACACCGGTGGGATGCCGTACACCAGACTGAGCGGACCAAAAAACTCACTGGAAATATAGAAGGTGAAACCTGCGATGACCCCGGACAAGATCCGAGCCCCCATGGTCACACTACGCAGCGGACCAAAGATAAACGACAGTGCCATCAGCATCATGACCGCAATCGAAAACGGCTGAGTAATCTTACGCCAGAACGCCAGTTCATAACGGGAAGCATCCTGTTCCGACTCTTTGAGATAATGAACATAATCATACAAACCACTCAGCGCCAGCTCTTCCGGCTTGACGGTAACCACCGCCAGCTTATCCGGGGCCAGAGAGGTCTGCCAGCGGTATTCTGGCAGTGACTGTTTGGTGATGACGACGTCATCTTTCATGTCCGTGATCTCAACACCTTTCATCATCCACAGATTATCGCCGAGATAATCGGCCTGTTTGGCAAAGACCACGTTGGTTAGCTGTTTATTATCATCGAACCGCCACATATTGAGGCCATGCAGACGATTATCATCGATTTTAGCGATGAAGATAAAATCATTGATATCGCGCGCCCAAACCCCGGTGCGGACCGATAAAATCTGGCCGCCGGAGGTTGCGAACGCGCGCAAATCACGCGCCGCTTTCTGTGCCTGCGGCGCGCCCCACTCACCAAGCAGAGTGACCATAATCATCAGCGGCACCGCGGTTTTCAGCACCGACAAACCAATATCAATTTTCGAAAAACCCGCCGCCTGCATCACTACTAACTCTGAACTTGCGGCCAAAGCACCAAGACCAATCAGTGCCCCCAGCAATGCAGCCATCGGGAAAAACATTTCAATATCACGCGGAATACTCAGCACCACAAACAGCAGGGCCTGCAGCAGATCGTAGGTACCGTCACCCACTTTGCGCAGCTGTTCAACATATTTGATGATACCGGACAACCCGACAAAGGTGGCCAGTACCAGCATGGTGGTGGCAATAATGGTGCGGCCGATGTACCAGTCAAGAATCTTAAACATGACTTAGGCTACCTTTTTCTTCTTTTGTCTTAACTTATCTTTGAATTTTCTCACCGGCACGCTATCCATGGTATTGGCAATAATAGCCGTCAGCAGCAGCGCTGCATTGATCGGCCACATACCGACCAGAGCCGGGATAGAGCCATCTTCCAGTGCTGACTTAGTCGCACTGATGGCCAGAAAATAAGTCAGGTAAATCAGGATTGCCGGACCCATTTTGGCAAAACGGCCCTGACGCGGATTGACCGCCGACAGTGGCACCACCAGCATGGTCAACAGCGGAATACAGACCACCAGTGAAATACGCCATTGCAACTCCGCCTGCGCGCGGCGATCAGAATTATGCATCAGTTCCAGGGTCGGAATCGCTTCCCAGTCGCGGCCTTTCTCTTCCACCTCGCGCTGACCAATCAAGCCTTCATATTCATCAAACTTGGAGATCATGTAATCAACGCGGGTCGGGACCCCTTCATAGCGGGTGCCGTTATACATGGTGATGATCTGGCGTCCGTCACTCAGTTCTTTCACGTCACCGGAATCGGAGAACATCACACTCGGCAGGATCGATTCACGTGGCGTCAGTTGCGCCACGAACACGTTGTTCAGGGTTTTGTTGTCGATATTATCGATAAACACCACCGACGAACCATCCGGCGAACGCTGGAACTGACCGGTTTGCAACAGGTCAACACTGTTTTCCGCCGCCAGTTGTTCCATCAGCGATTCGACTTTATCCTGACTCCAGGGTGACAGCCACAGCGCGTTAAAGCCGGCGACACACGAGGTAATAATGCCGAGATACAATGCAGCGCGCACCAGGAACTTATTACCGATCCCGGTGGCATTCATCACTGTAATTTCACTTTCCGCGTACAGGCGACCGAAGGTGAGCAAAATCCCGATGTACAGGCTCAGTGGCAGCATTAACAACCCCATTGCCGGCATGTTCAGACCGACAATGGATAAAATCAAACGAGCCGGGATTTCACCATCAGACGCATCGGCTAAAACGCGAATAAATTTTTGGCTCAGAAACACTAAAAACAGCACGAAAAAGATCGCTAATTGGCTTTTAAGTGTCTCGCGGATCAAATATCTAACAATAATCACGCTGAAATAACCTATGCAAAACTTGTTTTTTTGATTGAATCACTATAATTTCCCGTTGAACCTTTTATTTTTTAAAATTTCACTATGTGTTAGAGCGCTTAACTAAAGGGTAGATCCAAGTGAGGATTCAACAAGTAAGAACGCATTATCTAACATTTAGTTCTATTTGTCTTTAGGATGTAGGAGTACGCATGGAGTTCAGTGTTAAAAGTGGTAGCCCTGAAAAACAACGTAGCGCATGTATCGTTGTCGGTGTCTTTGAACCACGCCGCCTTTCTCCAGTCGCAGAACAGCTAGATAAAATCAGCGACGGCTATATCAGTTCACTGCTGCGTCGCGGTGATCTGGAAGGTAAACCGGGGCAGATGCTACTGCTGCATCAAGTACCTGGTGTTCTGTCTGAGCGCGTATTGCTGGTTGGCTGCGGTAAAGAGCGCGAACTGGGCGAACGTCAGTACAAAGAAATCATTCAGAAAACCATCAGCACACTTAACGAAACCGGCTCAATGGAAGCGGTCTGCTTCCTGACTGAACTGCATGTTAAGGGGCGCGATACTTACTGGAAAGTGCGTCAGGCTGTCGAAGCCACCAAAGATGGCCTGTACACTTTCGACCAGTTCAAAACCGTGAAGCCGGAGACTCGTCGTCCGCTGCGTAAACTGGTATTCAACGTCCCTACCCGCCGTGAACTGAGCCTGGGCGAGCGTGCTATCACGCACGGTCTGGCTATCGCTTCCGGTGTTAAAGCCTGTAAAGATCTCGGCAATATGCCACCCAACGTGGCTAACCCGGCGTACCTGGCTTCCCAGGCTCGTCGTCTGGCTGACGACTACGAAACCATCAGCACCAAGATCATTGGTGAAGAAGAGATGGAAAAACTGGGCATGACCTCTTACCTGGCGGTTGGCCGTGGTTCGAAGAACGAATCCATGATGTCAGTCATCGAGTACAAGGGCAACCCGGATCCGAATGCCAAGCCGATTGTCCTGGTTGGTAAAGGTCTGACTTTCGATTCAGGCGGTATTTCACTCAAGCCAGGCGAAGCGATGGATGAGATGAAGTACGACATGTGTGGTGCCGCGTCAGTATTTGGTACCATGAAAGCGATTGCCAAACTGAACCTGCCACTTAACGTGACGGGTATTCTGGCTGGCTGTGAAAACATGCCTGGCAGTAACGCTTACCGTCCGGGTGACATCCTGACGACCATGTCAGGTCAGACGGTTGAAGTCCTCAACACTGACGCAGAAGGCCGTCTGGTTCTGTGTGATGCCCTGACCTACGTAGAGCGCTTCGAACCCGATTGTGTGGTCGATGTGGCCACGCTGACCGGTGCCTGTGTGATTGCACTGGGTCACCACATCAGTGGTGTAATGGCCAACCATAACCCGCTGGCCCATGAACTGGTCAATGCTTCTGAGCAGGCCAGCGACCGCGCATGGCGTCTGCCGATGGCGGATGAATTCCACGAACAGCTGAAAAGCCCGTTTGCCGATATGCAGAACATCGGTGGCCGTCCGGGTGGCGCGATCACCGCGGGTTGCTTCCTGTCGAAATTCACTAAGAAGTACAACTGGGCCCACATTGATATCGCGGGTACCGCGTGGCGCTCTGGTGCGGCGAAAGGTTCAACCGGTCGTCCGGTCTCTATGCTGGTCCAATTCCTGCTCAATCGCAGTGGCCAGGATAGCGAGGAGTAATACTCCCGAAAATAAAAGGGCCGTCAGGCCCTTTTTTGTTTATCGCGAATCGAGGTTTACCGCTAACTATTTTTACCGCTAACTATGTTTATCGATAACTATGTTTAATAACGGCGAGTGTTGGTCGTGAACCGAATGAGGCACAAGTATGGCAACAGCAACGTTTTATATCGTCCAGCCCGATTCCCCGCAGGCGACGGAATCCGGTCTGGCTGACTATGCGCTGTTCCTCAGTCAGCATTTTGCCCGTCAGGGCGCCAAAGTGTATCTGCAATGCAATGATAAAGCCCATGCCGAGCAGATGGCAGAGCGCTTCTGGCAGGTCGACGCGACGGACTTTATTGCCCATAATCTGGTTGGAGAAGGTCCGCGCTACGGCACGGCGATCGAAATCGGTCACTGCGGGGTCAAACCTACCTGGAACCGGCAACTGGCAATAAATTTGGCCGATAATCATACAACCTTTGCGAAGGCCTTCGCAGAGGTGGTAGACTTCGTCCCCAACGAAGAAAATGCGAAACAACGGGCTCGTGAACGTTATAAGTTGTACCGCCAGGCGGGCTATCAGCTGCAAACCATCGAGATCCAATACCCATAATGGTTCATCGTTATAGTTAAGCTCTCTTGTTGAGAGACCTCACTTATAAAGATTGCCAGTATTAACCATCAAAGTATCCATTTAAGAGCGCTATGGAAAAGACATATAACCCAACATCAATCGAACAAGATCTGTATCAGACTTGGGAAGAAAAAGGCTACTTCAAGCCTCACGGTGACACATCAAAAGACGCCTACAGCATCATGATTCCGCCACCGAACGTCACTGGTAGCCTTCATATGGGTCACGCATTCCAAGACACCATTATGGATACCCTGATTCGTTGCCAGCGCATGAAGGGTAAGAACACCCTGTGGCAAGTCGGTACTGACCACGCGGGTATTGCGACTCAGATGGTTGTTGAGCGTAAGATCGCGGCAGAAGAGAGCAAAACCAAACACGATTACGGTCGTGATGCCTTCATCGACAAGATCTGGGAATGGAAAAACGAATCTGGCGGCACCATCACTCAACAGCTGCGCCGCCTGGGTGCTTCGGTTGACTGGGACCGTGAACGTTTCACTATGGATGACGGCTTCTACAAAGCAGTACAGGAAGTGTTTGTCCGTCTGTACAAAGACGACCTGATTTACCGTGGTAAGCGTCTGGTTAACTGGGATCCAAAACTGCACACCGCGATTTCTGATCTGGAAGTGGAAAACAAAGACGTTAAAGGCAACATGTGGCATTTCCGCTACCCGTTAGCCGATGGCGCCAAAACTGCTGAAGGTAAAGACTACATTGTCGTCGCGACCACGCGTCCGGAAACCATGCTGGGTGATACCGGTGTGGCGGTAAACCCGGAAGATCCACGCTACAAAGATCTGATCGGCAAAGATGTCCTGCTGCCTATCGTGGGCCGTCGTATCCCGATTGTCGGCGATGAACACGCTGACATGGAAAAAGGTACCGGCTGTGTGAAAATCACCCCGGCACACGACTTCAACGACTATGAAGTGGGTAAACGTCATCAGTTGCCGATGATCAACATCTTCACCTTTGATGCTAACGTGCGCGCTGCAGCGGAAGTGTTCAATTCGAACGGTGAAGCGAGCGACGCTTACAGCACCGAGATCCCGGCTCAGTACCAAGGCCTGGAACGTTTTGCGGCACGTAAAGCGATCGTGGCAGAATTTGAGCAGCTTGGCCTGTTGGAAGAAATCAAAGATCACGACCTGACTGTCCCTTACGGTGACCGTGGCGGTGTGGTGATCGAACCTATGCTGACTGACCAATGGTATGTGCGTGCCGGTATTCTGGCCCAGCCTGCGGTTGAAGCGGTGGAGAATGGCGACATTCAGTTTGTGCCTAAGCAGTACGAAAATATGTACTTCTCCTGGATGCGTGATATTCAGGACTGGTGTATCTCTCGTCAGTTGTGGTGGGGTCACCGCATCCCGGCCTGGTACGATGCCAACGGCAACGTTTACGTGGGTCGTAACGAAGACGAAGTCCGTGCTGACAACAACATCCCGGCTGATGTTGCCCTGAGCCAAGACGAAGACGTGCTGGATACCTGGTTCTCTTCGGCGCTGTGGACCTTCGGTACCCTGGGCTGGCCGGAAAACACGGACGCCCTGAAAGTGTTCCATCCGTCAGAAGTTCTGGTGACCGGTTTTGACATCATCTTCTTCTGGGTGGCGCGCATGATCATGATGACCATGCACTTCATCAAAGATGAAAACGGCAAGCCACAAGTCCCGTTCAAGACGGTTTACGTCACCGGTCTTATCCGTGATGAAAACGGCGATAAGATGTCGAAGTCAAAAGGTAATGTGCTGGATCCGATCGACATGATCGACGGTATCGATCTGGAATCGCTGGTCACCAAACGTACCGGCAACATGATGCAGCCACAACTGGCGGCCAAGATCGAGAAAAACACGCGTAAAACATTCGAAAACGGGATTGAACCTTACGGTACCGATGCACTGCGCTTTACCCTGGCAGCAATGGCATCCACCGGTCGCGATATCAACTGGGATATGAAGCGTCTGGAAGGTTACCGTAACTTCTGTAACAAGCTGTGGAACGCGAGCCGTTATGTACTGATGAACACCGAAGAGCAGGATTGTGGCTTTGCTGCAGGCGCTGCACTTGAGTATTCACAGGCCGACAAATGGATCGAATCTCAGTTTGAACTGGCAGCGAAAGCGTTCAACGAACACATCGACAACTACCGCCTCGATATGGCCGCGAACACGTTGTACGAGTTCATCTGGAACCAGTTCTGTGACTGGTACCTGGAGCTGACCAAACCGGTGCTGTGGAAAGGTAACGAAGCGCAGCAACGTGCGACACGCCGTACCCTGATCACTGTGCTGGAGAAGACCCTGCGTCTGGCTCATCCGGTTCTGCCGTACATCACCGAGACTATCTGGCAAAGCGTTAAGCCACTGGTTGAGGGTGTGGAAGGCGACACCATTATGCTGCAGGCACTGCCTCAGTACGATGCCGACAACTTCCATCAGGAAGCGCTGGATGACATCGAATGGGTAAAAGCCTTCATCACCAGCATCCGTAACCTGCGTGCAGAGTACGACATCAACCCGGGTAAACCACTCGAAGTGATGCTGAAAGCAGCCAACGAGACCGACGCACAGCGTCTGCAGGCTAACCAGCAAGTACTGATGTCGCTGGCGAAACTGGAAAGCGTACGCATCCTGGCATCAGGTGAAGAAACGCCGGCCTGTGCGACCGCACTGGTGGGTAAATCTGAGCTGATGATCCCGATGGCGGGCCTGATCGACAAAGATGCCGAACTGGATCGCCTAGCGAAAGAGATCGCGAAAACTCAAGGCGAGATCAAACGCATTGAAGGCAAACTGGGTAACGAAGGTTTCGTCGCCAAAGCGCCGGAAGCTGTGGTTGCCAAAGAGCGTGAGAAGCTGGACGGCTACAAAGAGACCCTGACTAAACTGGAAGAGCAGAAAGCGACCATCGCCGCTCTGTAAGTTATCAGGATGAAGAAAAGGCAGCGAATTCGCTGCCTTTTTTGTATCCGTTGCCCGGCTGGATGAACGCTTTACCGGCCCGACTCACGCCTACACAATCCGGTTTTGCTGTTTACCGGCGGCGTATGCCTCAATATTGTCGATTAAGATGTTAGCCAGTTGCTGAATGGCAGAGTCACTGCCCCACGCGACGTGCGGCGTTAACAACAAATTCGGCAAATCCATATTGGCAATCAGCGGATTATTAATATCCGCCGGCTCCTGGGTAAATACATCGACCCCGGCCCCCGCAATGGTACGCTGCTTGAGCGCGTCCACCAGCGCGGTTTCATCCACCAGGCCGCCACGGCCGGTATTGATCAGGATTGCGGTCGGCTTCATACAGGTAAGCTCAGGCTGAGCAATCAAATTACTTGTCTGCTCGGTCAGCGGGCAGTGCAGCGATAACACATCCGCTTCGCGCAGCACCTGTTCAAACGGGGTATAACCGGCGCGGCATTCAGCCTGACCTTTATGTTCAGCAAACAGCACCTGCATCCCCAAAGCGCGCGCCAGAGCAGCAGTTGCCTGGCCGAGCGCGCCGCCACCAATCAGACCGAGCGTGCTACCGGCAATATCACCGATCGAGTGGGTAAAAAAACAGAACTGCTTGTTGCGCTGCCATTCACCGGCAGCGATATCATGGTGATAGCCCATCAGATTACGCCGCAGAGCAAACATCATCGCCACCACATGTTCCGGCACCGAACGGGTCGCATAACCCTGCACATTACACACCGCGATATTATGAATCCGGCAGTAATCAACATCGACATTATTAACGCCGGTGGCTGATACCGCGACCAGACGCAAATTCGGCAATTGAGCCAGGATCTCGGCACTGAGCACGACTTTGTTGGTAATGACGATTTCCGCATCCTGCAGGCGTTCAACCACTTGCTCTGGCGCTGTGGTATCGAACTCCTGCCAACGATGAGAAAAGGTCAGTGCCGGCAGGTGGATATGGCGCGGTATGGTGGCGCGGTCAAGGAATACAACAGTGGGTAACGACATAACTTCTCCTCGGTCTGCCCACTGTTCGCAGTTAAGGACGGGGCAGAGTTTTATAATCGGGTAATTTTCGCTCAGGATCGAAATGCTGCAATATCTGTTCTTGCGCTTCGGGATAGAAATCACACGCAACAAACAGCGAGCGTAGCCAATGACTACGAGGATGATAAAAGCTCAGCTCGGCTGCATGCAACTCCAAACGGTCAGTAAAGTCGATCGCCTCCTGCGGCGCATAGAATTCATCACCGACAATCGGATGGCCGATGGCCATCATATGAACCCGTAACTGGTGGGAACGACCGGTAACCGGAAACAGACGCACCACCGAGGTATGCGCCTCACGTTTAACCACCTGATATAAGGTTTTGGACGGCTTGCCCGTGTCATGACACACCATCTGTTTGGGCCGGTTCGGCCAGTCACAGATCAGGGGCAGATCAATCTCGCCCTCATCCTGTTGCACCTTGCCCCACACCCGGGCGTAGTAAATTTTATGGGTCAGACGATACTGAAACTGCTTTTTCAGGGCGGCTTCCATATATTTATCTTTGGCGAACAACATCAGGCCTGAAGTCGACATATCGAGACGATGCACCACCTGGATCTCGGGATACTGCTCCTGCAGGCGGCTCCACATACTGTCGTGGTGCTCGGCCAGCCGACCCGGGACGGAAAGCAGACCGGAAGGCTTGTTCACCGCCAGGATGTAATCATCTTCGAAAACCACGTCAATCCATGGATCGGTCGGTGGGTGGTACTCAGTCATCGCCATGTGCTATCTCGTTCCAACAGGTCAGTAAAAAATCGGCGCATTATAACCCTAACTGCCTGCGGGATGCAGCAGGCAAACCCTCTCTGCGCTGTTGACATGTGCCGTTTAAAACAACAATCGACAAAGGTCAAATAAGGACATGAAAAAAAGTTTTGGATAAATTGTAACTAAAAATTGACACGAATATTAACTGTGATATTGATGGTCAATATTGATAAAAAAATGAGCGCCGGCCCACGCAGGCAGGCGCCGCTTTTACTCGCACAACACAACATCAAAATTTGTAAGGAACAAGAATGGAAAATGCCGTCCCTTATCCATCGCAACAGCGGCTGTCATTATCCCAACTGGTGCGTTCACTGGGCCCGGGCATCATGATGGCTGCCGCTGCCGTGGGTGGTTCTCATCTGGTCGCTTCAACTAAAGCCGGAGCCATCTACGGCTGGCAACTGGCGATTCTGATTCTGCTGGTTAATCTGTTGAAATACCCATTTTTCCGCGCCGGCGTTCAGTACACCATGGGCACAGGTCAAAGCCTGGTCGAAGGCTACGCCAGACTAGGCAAACCTTATCTGTGGATTTTTGCCGTGCTGGCGGTGTTCTCCGGCATCGTCAATACCGCAGCCCTGCTGCTGTTCAGCGCCAGTCTGCTGAGCATCTTTGTGCCGTTTGAGCTGCCGCTGGCAGTATTAAGCGCGATAA
This sequence comes from Vibrio sp. H11, assembly GCF_004804295.1. NCBI lineage: Bacteria > Pseudomonadati > Pseudomonadota > Gammaproteobacteria > Vibrionales > Vibrionaceae > Vibrio > Vibrio sp. H11. The sequence goes on from NZ_SSHN01000006.1 coordinate 25,469, forward strand.
TCCTGGCCACTTGCCTGATTATTCTGTTTGCCGGTCATTACCGCGCTCTGGATACCTTATCGAAAGTCATCATGGCGGTGCTGACCATCGCGACCCTGCTGGCTGTGGCGATTGCCGCCTTTAACCCGGCGCCGGTCACCTCAGCAGTCACCGACGGCCCGTCACCATGGACTCTGGCTGCGATCGGCTTTCTGGTGGTGACCATGGGCTGGATGCCGGCTCCGATCGAGATCTCCTCACTGACTTCGGTGTGGCTCAAGAGCCAGTGCCGCCAGCAAAAAGTGACGGCACAGTCGGCACTGTTTGACTTCAACGTTGGTTACATCGGCACCGCGCTGCTGGCGATTGTGTTCCTGGCGCTGGGCGCCTTGGTTATCCACGGCACTGGCGTTGAGCTGTCCAAATCCGGCATGGGCTTTTCGCACCAGCTGGTTGGCATGTACGCTTCGACAATTGGTGAATGGTCACGTTACCTGATTGCTGTGATTGCCTTCTTCTGTATTTTTGGCAGCACGATTACCGTGATTGACGGCTATTCGCGCGTGATCGCCGAATCTCAGCGCCTGCTCAAAGAGCAAAAACAACAAAGCCCGAAAGTGCTGCAAGGCTGGATTGTACTGGTCTCTGCAGCAGCACTGGCGATTGTCAGCTTCTTTACCTCTGCGCTGATGCCGATGCTCAATTTCGCCATGATCATGGCATTTATGACCACGCCGGTGTTTGCCCTGCTCAACTACACTCTGGTTACCCGTACTGAACTGCCGGACGAGCTCAAAGTCGGCCCGAAACTGAAAGCCCTGTCAATCATTGGCCTGGTTTACCTGTTCGGCTTCCTGGCCCTGTTTGTATGGTGGAAGTGGCTGATGTAAGCCGCTGCAGTACCTCAGCTGGTTTAGCACCGGATAACAGCGATAAAAAAGGCTTTCCCGCGGGAAAGCCTTTTTCGTTGCCGGCAGCAAACGTTAGTTGTGTGCTACCACAATCAGACGCAGTGAATCGAGTTGGTACTGCGCTTCACTGATGTAGCCGTTCAGGGCTACAATCTGCTGCTCCAGGGCTGCAATCTCTTCATCACGAATGTTCGGGTTGACCGCTTTCAGCGCCTGCAAACGCTCCAGTTCGCCGTTCAGGCTGTGCTGCATCTCCTGCTGGGCCTGAGTACGAATCGCCGCCACATGTTCAACCACCGGGATTTCACTGGCGCTGATCAGACGATGAATATCATTCTGTACCGAGCTGACCAGTTTACTCGCCAGATGACGGTTAACCGGGCTGAGCTGACGGTTGAACGATTCAAAATCCACCTGAGCCGACAAATCAGTGCCGCGCGAGTCCATCAGCATACGAATCGGTGTTTTCGGCAGAAAACGGCTGATCCCACTGCGTTTCGGTGCCTGGGCATCGACCACGTACACCAGCTCAATCAGAATAGTACCGACCGGCAGAGCTTTGTTTTTCAGCAGCGACACCGCCGACACACCGACACCTTCACTCATCAGCAGATCCATACCGCCCTGAATCATCGGGTGCTCCCAGCTGATCAGGTGCATGTCTTCACGCGATAGTGCGGTATCACGATCAAAGGTGATCGTGGCACCTTCATACGGCAGTCCCGGATAGCTTGGTACCATCATGTGCTCAGACGGCGTCACTACCAGTGCGTTCTCTCCGCGATCTTCCTGATTGAGGCCTACGGTATCAAACAGGCTCAGCGCGAAGGTCACCAGATTGGTGTCACCATCGGTCGCGGCAATCTGCTCGGCAATTTTCTGCGCCCGTTCACCACCGTTCGAGTGCATTTCCAGCAGGCGATCACGGCCCTGCTCGAGCTGGGCTTTGAGGGTTTTGTTCATCTGCGCGGATGCAGCCACAATCTCATCCAGGCCAGTCTCCTCACCGGAGGCCAGCAATGCAATCAGACGCTCAGCAAACTCATCATACACCGCACGGCCGGTCGGACAGGTTTCAGCAAAGGCATTCAGCCCTTCGTGATACCAGCGCGCCAGAATTGCCTGCGAGGTGCCTTTCAGGTACGGGACGTGAATATCGATATCCTGTTTCTGACCGATGCGGTCGAGACGACCGATGCGCTGCTCAAGCAAATCCGGGTTAAACGGCAGGTCAAACATCACCAGCTGGCTGGCAAACTGGAAGTTCCGTCCTTCAGAGCCGATTTCGCTGCAGATCAGCACCTGGGCGCCGCCCTCTTCCTGGGCAAAGTAAGCCGCCGCTTTATCACGCTCCAGAATTGACATACCTTCATGGAATACCGTGGCACGAATGCCTTCGCGCTCGCGCAGCGCCTGCTCCAGCTGCAACGCGGTGCTGGCGCGCGACGCGATCACCAGAATTTTATCGCTGCGCTTGGCTTTGATTTTCTCCAGCAGCCAGTTCACCCGTGAGTCAAACTGCCACCAGCTGGCATCATCGCCTTCAAATTCCTGGAAGATCTCTTCCGGATAAAGCATTTTCATCGCCCGCGCTTGCGGGCTCATCTTGCCGCCAATCATGCCCGCCACCCGCATCGACGTGGTGTACTGCTGCGGGATCTCCATCGGCATCAGATGGACATTACGTACCGGGAAACCTTTGATCGCGGCACGGGTGTTACGGAACAGCACGCGGCCGGTACCGTGACGATCCATCAGGTTATCAATCAGTTCCTGACGCGCTGCCTCTTGTTGTGCCTGGTCACTGTCACTTTCCAGAATACGGAACAGCGGCTCGACATCCTGCTCGGACAGCAGCTCGGCGATCTGATTTTTAGCGTCATCCGCCAGCGCATGACCGCTGAACAGCGCGCTGACCGCATCCGCCACCGGTTCGTACTGCGCTTCTTCCTGCACAAAAGCTTCATAGTCGTAGAAACGGTCAGAATCAAGCAGGCGCAAACGGGCAAAGTGACTTTCACGCCCCAGCTGTTCCGGTGTTGCCGTCAGCAGTAGTACACCCGGTGTACTTTCCGACAGCGCTTCAATCACCTGATATTCGCGGCTTGGATTATCGACACTCCACTCCAGGTGGTGCGCTTCGTCCACCACCAGCAGATCCCATTCCGCGTCCAGCGCCTGTTCAAAACGCTTGCGGCTTTTGCGCAGAAAATCGAGCGAACACAACACGAACTGCTGGGTCTCAAACGGGTTATCGGCTTCAGCAAAGGCTTCCACACAGCGCTCTTCGTCAAACACTGAAAAGTGCAAGTTAAAGCGGCGCAGCATCTCCACCAGCCACTGGTGCTGCAGGGTTTCCGGCACCACGATCAGAATGCGTTCCGCCCGGCCAGACAACACCTGCTGGTGAATGATCATACCGGCTTCGATGGTTTTACCCAGGCCCACTTCGTCCGCCAGCAAAACACGCGGCGCATGACGACGGCCCACTTCATGGGCAATATAGAGCTGATGCGGAATCAAACCAGCGCGCATACCACACAGGCCGCGCATCGGGCTTTTGTGTTGTTGGTACTGGTTATTCAGAGCGCGGTAACGCAGCACGAAATTGTCCATCCGGTCGATTTGGCCGGCAAACAATTTGTCCTGCGGTTTATTAAAGCGAATCTGGTTGCTGAGGAAGATCTCACGCAGCGCAACCCCCTCCTCACCACTGTCTTCGCGGGTACCGATATAAGTGAACACGCTGTTCTCTTCCAGCACCTGCTCCACTTTCAGCGACCAGCCTTCCTGACAGTCGATGACATCACCCACGTTAAAAGTCACTCGGGTGACCGGGGCATCATTACGCGCGTAAACACGGTTTTCTTCCGATGCTGCGAACATCAAAGTCACAGTACGGGCATCCAGAGCCACGACTGTACCTAAACCTAAATCGCTTTCCGTATCGCTAATCCAGCGCTGCCCCAAAGCAAAAGTCATGTATCGACTACCTCATCAATTTGGAATGGAATATATCTACTGACACTGCACCCACAGAAGGGAAACCCGACCACAAACCAGCACAGACACTGGGTTTAAAATCGTTTGGATAACATTATGGTGGTTCAAAAAGAGTGGTGCAGAAAAAGGTCGCTAATCTTACTTGATGGCGTGATAGAGGTCACGCGCAAACCCGGCTTTTTTTCGTCAAGATCTGTCTGACATCAAACTGTAAGAAACAAGTGGCATTTCTATTCAGCAAGGGTTGCTATACTCAGCGAGAAGGCGCACGACAGCCAGTAAAACTGGCACAAAGTCTGCAAGTTCAAACAGAGAGTATCAACACGGGTTTGCAGTCAGCCGTCAGGTGATCGAACACATACCCCTAAGCGTACGATCCCCTGACAGGGCAATGAATGCAAACATCCATTGCTTAGCAAGCTACACAGTAGCAAGGAGACGCTTATGGGCGATACCGACCGGAAACTGTTTGTCCTGGATACCAATATCCTGCTTCATGAACCACTAGCCATTTACTCCTTCCAAGAACATGATGTGGTCATCCCAATGACCGTGCTCGAAGAACTCGACCGAATCAAAGACAGTAAACGCGATGTCGCGCGCGACGCACGCGTCGCCATCCGGGCGCTGGAAAACCTGTTCCACGACGCCACCCCGGATGAAATCACCGAAGGCATCCCGTTCACCACTCACACGAACGCGTCCGGCTCAATAGCCATCCTGGCCGATTATGACGTGCCGGAAACCGTGAAAGCCTTCACCGACAAGGAAGGCGACAATCGCATTCTTAACGCGGTGCTGCACCTGCAAAATAAACGTGCGCCGCGTGAAGTAGTGCTGGTCACGAAAGACATCAACATGCGCCTGCGCGCCAAAGGCGCCGGGGTACGCTTCGTCGATGATTACCGCAGCGACCAACTGATCGACGACGTACAGTACCTGACCAAAGGCTTCCAGACCCGGCCGGGTAATTTCTGGGACCAGGTCAGCAATGTCGACAGCTACACCCTGGAAGGCAAAACCTACCATAAACTCGACCGTGAACCATTTGAACCGACCTACATCAACCAGTATGTGCTGGATGAAGAGAGTGACTTTGCTGCCCGGGTTGAAGTCATCAATGAAGACAAAATTACCCTGCGCGATTTAAGCCGTGAGCGTATGCTGCATCGCAAAGCGTGGGACATTACCCCGAAAAATATTTATCAGGGTATGGCGATGGACGCCCTGCTTGACCGCGATATCGACCTGGTGATCCTGACCGGGGCAGCGGGGAGCGGTAAAACCCTGCTGGCGATGGCGGCAGCGCTGGAGCAGACCATTGAGAAGAAAATGTTCGATAAGATCATCGTAACCCGCAACACGCCCGACATCGGCGAATCCATCGGCTTTCTGCCCGGCAGCGAGGAAGAGAAAATGATGCCGTGGCTGGCCTCGGTCACCGATACCCTGGAAGCGTTGCACAAACATGACCACTGTACCGAGAGCTCGCTCAAGTACATCGTCGACAAAGCCAATATCCAGTTTAAATCGATTAACTTTATGCGCGGCCGCTCCATTCAGAATGCGTTCGTGCTGCTTGATGAATGCCAGAACTTAACTGCCTCGCAAATCAAAACCATCATTACCCGCTGTGGCGAAGGCACTAAGATCGTCTGCTCCGGTAACCTGGCGCAGATTGACTCCCCTTACCTCACTCCGGTGACCTCCGGCCTGACTTATATGGTAGAGCGCTTCAAAAACTTTGAAGGCAGCGCTAACATCCACCTCAATGGCGTGGTTCGCAGCCGTCTGGCCGAATTCGCCGAAGAGAATTTATAATCACATCTGGCGAGATATCTCGAATATCTCGCCATTTATTTAAAATAATTATTCACTTTAACCGCATTAGTATGTTTTACTAGCCAGACTCAATTGTTATTGCTAAGGACTGAGATATGGCTTTCAATTTACGTAACCGCAATTTTCTCAAACTGCTCGACTTCACGCCGAAGGAAATTCAATTTTTACTCGACCTGGCGGCGGATCTGAAACGTGCTAAATACACAGGTTCAGAACAGAAAAAGCTGGTGGGAAAAAACATCGCGCTTATCTTTGAAAAGTCGTCAACCCGTACCCGTTGTGCGTTTGAAGTGGCCGCATTTGACCAGGGTGCGCAAGTCAGCTATCTCGGCCCGTCCGGCTCGCAAATCGGCCATAAAGAATCAATGAAAGACACCGCTCGGGTGTTGGGTCGTATGTATGACGGCATCGAATACCGTGGTTATGGTCAGGCGATCGTTGAAGAGCTGGCGCAATACGCCGGTGTTCCGGTCTGGAACGGCCTGACTGACGAGTTCCATCCGACCCAGATCCTGGCCGATTTTCTCACCATGCAAGAACACGGTGGCGGCAAACCACTCCATCAGCTGAGCTTTGCTTACCTGGGTGATGCCCGTAATAACATGGGCAATTCCCTGCTGGTCGGCGCAGCGAAAATGGGCATGGATATTCGTCTGGTTGCACCAAAAGCGTACTGGCCGGAAGCTGAACTGGTGCAAACCTGCCAGCAAATCGCCGAGCAAACCGGTGCCAGCATCACGCTGACCGAAGATGTCAATGAAGGTGTCAACGGAGTCGATTTCCTCTACACCGATGTATGGGTATCAATGGGCGAAGCTCCGCAAGCCTGGGATGAGCGGGTTGCGCTGATGAAACCGTACCAGGTTAACATGGCCGTAGTGGAAGCCACCGGCAATCCGCAGGTCAAATTCATGCACTGCCTGCCAGCTTTCCACAACGATGAAACCACCGTCGGTAAAGAAGTGGCGCAGAAATACGGCATGAAAGGACTGGAAGTCACCGAAGAGGTATTTGAGTCTGACCACTCTATCGTGTTCGATGAAGCAGAAAACCGCATGCACACTATCAAAGCGATTATGGTCGCGACCCTCGGCAGCTGATTATCCTTGCGCTCACACAAACTAGGCGTATAATTCCGAGCAATTTGTCTGAGGGGTAGCCAGTGAAACTGAATCAGGTTCTAGATACTGCAAGCACGTTTGGTAAGCGACTATGCTTACAGGGCCTGCTATTTTTTGCTCCTCACCAATGATTTTAAAGCCTCCCAGATCGGGGGGCTTTTTTATGGCTAAAAGCTTTGTATTGCTACATATTAAAGGGAAGAAGATCATGGCGAATTCGCTTTATCAAAAGCACATCATCTCCATTTCTGAGCTGTCTCGTGAAGAGCTGGAACTGATTGTCAAAACCGCGGGCCAGCTGAAAGCGCAGCCAAATCCGGAATTGATTAAGAACAAAGTGGTCGCGAGTTGTTTCTTTGAACCATCAACCCGTACCCGCCTGTCGTTTGAAACGGCGATTCAGCGTATCGGCGGCAGTGTGATCGGTTTTGATAACGGCGGTAACACTTCTCTGGCTAAAAAAGGCGAAACCCTGGCTGACTCGGTGCAGGTTATCTCTTCTTACGTGGATGCGTTTGTGATGCGCCACCCGCAGGAAGGTGCGGCGCGTCTGGCGTCTGAATTCTCCAACGGCGTGCCGGTCATCAATGCCGGTGACGGTTCTAACCAGCATCCGAGCCAGACCTTGCTCGATCTGTTCTCGCTGTATGAAACCCAGGGCCGTCTGGATAACCTCAACGTGGCTTTTGTCGGTGACCTCAAATATGGCCGTACGGTGCACTCGCTGACTCAGGCGCTGGCGAAGTTCAATAACAACCGCTTCTTCTTCATCGCGCCGGAAGCACTGGCGATGCCGGACTACATCTGTGAAGATCTTGACGACGCCGGGATTGAATACAGCCTGCACAATGATATGGAAAGCGTGATTGCTGAACTTGATATTCTGTACATGACCCGGGTGCAGAAAGAGCGTTTTGACGAATCGGAATACGCACATATCAAATCGGCTTACGTGCTGACTGCCGATCACCTGAAGGACGCACGTCCCAATATGAAAGTGCTGCACCCGCTGCCACGCGTGGACGAGATCACCACAGATGTCGATAAGACTCCGCACGCGTACTTCTTCCAGCAGGCAGAAAATGGTGTGTACGCTCGTGAAGCCCTGCTTGCCCTTGTCCTGAATGAATCACTGTAACCGGAGTCTGTTATGAGTAAAGAAACCAAACTGCAAGTCGAAGCGATTAAAAACGGCACAGTGATCGACCACATTCCGGCCAAAGTCGGCATCAAGGTGCTGCGCCTGTTTGATATGCACAACTCCAGTCAGCGTGTCACGATCGGCCTGAATCTGCCCTCTTCGGCTCTGGGCCATAAAGATCTGCTCAAAATAGAGAACGTGTTCATCAGTGAAGAGCAGGCCAACAAGCTGGCGCTGTATGCGCCACACGCGACCGTGAACCAGATTGAAGATTATCAGGTGGTGAAGAAGCTTGAACTGGTGCTGCCTGAGCGTATCAACGATGTTTTCGCCTGTCCGAACAGCAACTGCATTTCACACAATGAACCGGTGGAAAGCAGCTTCCGCATTTTCGAAAAAAACCACGATATCCGCCTTAAGTGTAAGTACTGCGAAAAAGTATTCTCACGCGAAATCGTGACTGAACGCGAAGCCTGATGAGGTCATTTTCAGTGATCGGATACGACGGCCAGTCGCACGGAATGGGTGACTGGCTCTTTACCTCTCAGGCAAGAACAGGCACACTAATCGTCCCGCTTTTTGCTTAAACAATGGAATAAACAAGCATGACTAAAGTTCTGCATACTGAGTCTGCACCAGCAGCAATCGGCCCGTACATTCAGGGCGTAGACCTAGGTAACATGGTTCTGACTTCAGGTCAGATCCCGGTAAACCCGGCAACAGGTGAAGTTCCGGCTGATATCGCCGCGCAAGCTCGCCAGTCACTGGAAAACGTGAAAGCTGTGGTTGAGTCTTCAGGCCTGACTGTTGGCGACATCGTCAAACTGACCGTGTTTGTCAAAGACCTCAACGATTTTGGCACAGTGAACGAAGTGTACGGCAAGTTCTTTGATGAGCACCAGGTTGCTCATTACCCTGCTCGCTCTTGTGTGGAAGTTGCTCGTCTGCCAAAAGATGTTGGCATCGAAATCGAAGCGATTGCAGTACGTAAATAGATTCCCGTACGCAAGTAAACTGCAGTACACAAATAAACTGCAGTGCGCCAATCATCCGTGACCGGATCAAAAAAGGTTGCTCTCTGAGCAACCTTTTTTATCGCTGACGATCCACTCCTGCTGCTATTGAGGCAGTGCTGAGCTTGAGCCTTAGCTGTTGGATGTCACCTTGTGGCTGTTCAGCAGCTCAACTTCTTCATCCAGCTCCTGCAGCTTAGCTTTCATGTCGTGGTAACACTGCTTAGTCAGCTCACGCACGTGCTCTTTGCCCAGGCCTTCCGTGCTGACCGGTGGCAGCATCTCAACAATGATATGACCATTGTTCCAGCGGTTAATACGCAGTTTATCGGTTGAGCTGCACACGATAGGAATAATCGGCACACCGGCGCCGATCGCCGCGTGGAATGCACCGGCTTTAAACGGCAGCAAGCCACGACCGCGCGAACGGGTCCCTTCCGGGAACATCCATACCGACACATCGCTGTTTTTCATGCTGTCGACAACCTGATCGATCGTGCCTTTCGCCTTAGTCTTATTGGCACGGTCAATCAGAATATTACCGGTCAGCCAGTAAAGCTGACCGAACAACGGCATCCACGCCAGGCTCTTTTTACCGACCGTCACCACTTTTGGCGTCACTGCCGAAGAAACCGTAACCAGATCCCAGTTGTTCTGGTGGTTGGCAATGTAAATCGCCTGGCCGCGGTTATAAGCATTGTCCGGAATGCGCAGCTCCAGTTTAATGCCGAACACTTTCGACATCGCACCGAACATACGTCCAAACGTGAACACGTGCTTCGGGTTACGCGGACTGAGCAGACAGTAGCCACAACCAAACACAAACATTACGACAGCAAACATCACCACCGCAATAATACGCAATAAAGCAATCATCCAGATTCTCCAAAGGAGCTCGAATAAAAAAGCCGAAACCCACGGATTTCGGCCCATAAACAAAACAGCAGTTTAACTCGACTCGCTGAAGCGCTCAATGTTGGCGCCCAGTGCCGATAGCTTGTCTTCAATCTTTTCGTAACCGCGATCGATATGATAAATCCGGTCAACGATGGTTTCACCCTTGGCAATGCAGCCGGCAATCACCAGACTGGCCGATGCACGCAGGTCGGTCGCCATCACCTGAGCACCGCTCAGAGACGTGACATCACCACAGATCACAGTATTCCCTTCGATCTCTGCTTTAGCGCCCATACGCATCAGTTCAGGCACATGCATAAAACGGTTTTCAAAGATGGTTTCAGTGATCACGCCGCCACCTTTCGCCATCATATTAAGCAGAGTGAACTGAGCCTGCATGTCGGTCGGAAAACCCGGATGCGGCGCGGTACGAATCGTCACAGCTTTCAGATCGCGGCCGGTCATATCCAGACTGATCCAGTCATCACCGGTTTCAATCAGTGCGCCGGCATCTTCCAGCTTAGCCAGTACCGCTTCGAGCAATTTTGCGTTGGTGTTACGACACACAATCTTGCCATTTGATACGGCCGCGGCAACCAGGAAAGTACCGGTTTCAATGCGGTCAGCCACCACCGAATGTTTACCGCCACCCAGACGTTCCACGCCTTCAATGGTGATGGTATCGCTGCCGGCACCACTGATTTTGGCCCCCAGTTGATTGAGGAACATCGCGGTATCGACGATTTCCGGCTCACGCGCGGCGTTATCCAGCACGGTTTTGCCTTCTGCCAGTGTCGCAGCACACATAATTGTAATGGTGGCACCGACGCTGACTTTATCCATCACGATGTGAGCGCCTTGCAGGCGGCCATCGACACTGGCTTTGACGTAACCGTCTTCCAGAGCAATGGTCGCACCCAGTTGCTCCAGGCCATGGATGTGCAGGTCGACCGGACGTGCGCCAATTGCACAGCCGCCCGGCAGAGACACCTGACCCTGGCCAAAACGCGCCACCAGCGGACCCAGAGCCCAGATAGAAGCACGCATGGTTTTCACCAGGTCATACGGCGCGCAGTACTGGTCAATCTGGCTTGGATCGACATGCACTGAACCGTTGCGTTCAACTTTGGCCCCCAGGCGCTTAAGCAGCTCCATCGTGGTGTCAATATCACGCAGATGCGGAACGTTGGCGACCTCGACCGGCTCAGAAGCCAGAATCGAAGCAAATAAAATAGGCAGTGCAGCATTCTTTGCACCAGAGATGGTCACTTCGCCCTGCAGGGGCTTATCTGACCCGATAACTCGAAACTTATCCATTCACAAACCTTAAAGCGACATCAACTTCTTATCGCGAGCCCACTCATCTGGCGTGAACGCTTTAATCGAAACGGCGTGAATGTCGTTGCGCTGGATGTACTCCATTAACGGAGCGTAAATCATCTGCTGTTTCTTCACACGGCTCATACCTTCAAATGCAGCATCCACAGCCAGCACTTCATAGTGGCTGCCTTCACCTTTGACGTGAATCTCTTGAAGTTCGAGTGCTTGTTCTAATATCTGTTGTACTTGTGCGCTATCCACAATTCACCCCGGCTGGTTGTTCTAAGTGCTGAGCCATCATGGTTTCGATGTTGCTCAGTTGAAACAGTGTGCGCAGTTGTTCTGGCACGAAACTGAGCATTATATGACAGTTTTGTTTTTTTGCATGCTCTATTAAATGAATTAACATTACCATCCCTGCTGAGTCGACTCGTGATACATCACGCAAAGAGAGGGTACAACGCGCACTTTGTGGTTGCCATTGCTGTAAAATCACCCACAAAGACGGGACTTTGTCCCGGTCCAGCGCGCCATTCAGAGCACACTGCTCGGGGCTGAGGACTTGCCATTGCGGATGGCTCATTCGGATTTACTCTCAAAACGGATCGGTTGCTGCGCCTGTTTTTCCAGCTCTTTGGCCACCGCCAGAATACCCTCCTGACGAATTTTCGTGTTCCACTCTGATTGCTTACTCGACAGCAGACTGATGCCTTCCGCAACCATGTCAAAAGCACGCCATTCACCGGATTTCTCTTTGCGCAGTTTGAACTCAAGATTGATGTTCGGACGCGGCGCATCAATGATATCAACTTTCACACTGGTGATGCGGCGGTCATCTTCGACTGGCAGTTCCGGCGCAAATTCAAGGGTCTGATCCGTGTACTGGGTCAGCACCTGAGCGTAGTTAGTGATCAAATAAGCGCGGAAGGCCTGAATAAACTCACCCACCTCTTCGCGTTTCGCGCCGCGCAGGTTAGAGCCCAGCAGTTTCAGAGCTGCGTATTGATCATTGACATACGGCATCAGTTCTTCTTCAACGATCACTTTAAGATAGTTCGGATCCTGATGGATTTTTGGCTGTTCCGCTTTAAGGCGGTCAAACGCCTGCTGAGCGACCTGTTTCATCATCTGATACGGGTTGGTCTGATCAACGTCCTGCGCCGCACTTGCCGACCAAGAGACCAGAACACTGAGCAGCAGGACAAAATAACGCTTCCACATCATAGATTTAGTCATCATAGATTACTCACTTTTCTCATCGTCAGATCCACCTACGCTGTAGAGGAACTGACCAATCAAATCTTCCAGAACCAGGGCTGATTTGGTGTCTTCAATCCGATCACCCTCTTTCAGCATCTGTTCATCTTCAAATACAAAGCCCGGGATCAGGCTGATGTACTGCTCGCCAATCAGACCTGAGGTCAGAATTTGCAGGCTGGACGTATCCGGGAACTGACTGTAACGGCTGTCGATAGACAGGGTCACGGTTGGCAGCAGTCGCTCTTTATCGAGCGAAATGTCTTCCACCCGGCCAACCACTACGCCACCCACTTTCACAGGCGAGCGCACTTTCAGACTGCCAATATTGTCAAATTCCGCTTTGAGCGTGTAAGTATCCCCAGAGCCCAGACTTTTCACGTCAGCGACTTGAAAAATCATTACCAGAATTGCGCAAATTCCTGCCAGCACAAAACTGCCTACCCAAAATTCTAGTTTACGTGTTTGTTGCATGATTAATTCCCAAACATCAGTGCGGTCAGTACAAAGTCGAGGCCCAATACAGCCAGTGACGAATGCACTACGGTTCGTGTTGTTGCACGGCTGATGCCTTCAGACGTCGGAATCGCATCATAGCCATTAAAAAGAGCAATCCAGGTGACAGTAATGGCAAACACCACACATTTAATCACACTGTTGCCAATATCTTGTCCCAGCTCCACCGAGGCCTGCATCGCGGACCAGAAACTGCCGTGGTCAATGCCTTTCCAGTCGACACCGACCAACTGCCCGCCCCAGATACCGACCGCCATAAAGATCATCGCCAGCAGCGGCATAGAAATGAGTCCGGCCCACAGGCGTGGCGCAATGACACGCTTGAGCGGATCAACCGCCATCATTTCCAGACTGGACAGCTGCTCAGTGGCTTTCATCAGGCCAATCTCTGCCGTCAGCGCCGAACCGGCACGACCGGCAAACAGCAAGGCGGTCACCACCGGGCCCAGTTCACGCAGCAGCGACAATGCCACCATTTGCCCCAGGCTGGTTTCTGCGCCGTAATCGACCAGAATGACGTACCCCTGCAAGCTGAGCACCATGCCGATAAACAGGCCGGAAACGATAATGATCGCCAGCGACTGAACGCCGACACTGTAGAGTTGCTTGATCAGCAGCGGCAGATTTTTCAGTGGCCGCGGACGACCGGCTAAGGCGCCGAATAACATCAGACTGGCCCGGCCGAACGCTTCACACACGGCAAAATAACGTCGGCCCAGGCCACTGATACCGTGTTTTAAATTATCCAACATGGAACAGATCCTTTTCTATCGGCCGCGCCGGGAAGCGAAACGGTACCGGACCATCAGCATTGCCTTGCAAAAACTGCTGCACGCGCGGATCCTCGTTACGACGCAATTCCTCTGGCGTGCCATACGCAATCACTTTACCGTCAGCGAGTAAATAGACCCAGTCGGCAATACTCATTACCTCCGGCACATCGTGCGACACCACGACAGACGTCACACCCAGCGCCTGATTGAGATTACGAATCAGCTCAACCAGCACACCCATGGTAATCGGATCCTGCCCGACAAACGGTTCATCAAACATGATCAGTTCAGGATCGAGCGCAATAGAGCGCGCCAGCGCAGCACGGCGGGCCATACCACCCGACAACTCGCTGGGCATCAGCTGGGCTGCGCCACGCAGGCCGACCGCTTCCAGCTTAAGCAGCACCAGGGTTTTGATCAGCGATTCATCAAGCTGAGTATGCTCGCGCAGCGGAAACGCCACGTTGTCAAACACATTAAGATCGGTGAACAGGGCTCCGGACTGGAACAGCATGCTCATTTTTTTGCGGATTTTGTATAATTTACTGCGGCTGAGGGCGGGAATGTTCTGGCCGTCAAACCAGATTTCGCCTTTTTCGGGCAGTAACTGGCCGCCAATCAAACGTAACAGGGTGGTTTTTCCGATACCAGAAGGCCCCATAATGGCGGTCACTTTCCCCTTCGGAACCTGCAAGCTGATGTCATCAAAAATCACGCGCTCCGCACGGGAGAAGGTCAGATTTTTGATGGTGATTAATTCGGTTTCAGACATACTCACAATTCGCTGTTGTCGGATTTCCTGCTAAGAATGGGCAATCATAAGCACATTACTGCGAAATTAAAAGCACCGTTCAATTACATTTAACCGACAATTAGCAATTCACGCCCCATTCGGCCTGCAGTTCTGGTTTGCTGATAATATCATCAAATCAATACCCACCGACATCCGCTTGTGATGATGAAAACAGCAAAACATGCGATCAGTAACAGCGCATCATCACCACACAGAACCACGAAAATGCGACAATAAATTGTATCTTCGACTTCCCTTTTAATGACCAACACGTCAAAATTAGCGGTTACTCGTTCAGTTATTCATAAAGTTAGGAATTGTCATGCTCGAAGCCATTGCGTTTCTTATTGTAGGTCTCATTTTGCTCGTCTGGAGTGCCGATAAACTGGTTTTCGGTTCTGCCGCCCTGGCGCGCAACGTAGGCATTTCACCGCTGGTGATCGGTATGACCATTCTGGCTATGGGCTCTTCGGCTCCGGAAATGATGGTGTCCGCCACGGCTGCGCTGGAAGGCAAAACCGATACCGCAGTCGGTAACGTGCTGGGCTCGAACATCGCCAACATCGCGCTGATTCTTGGTATTACCGCCCTGATCAAACCGCTGTCGATCAGCTCAACCGTGATTCGTCGTGAACTGCCGCTGATGCTTGGTGTCACTTTATTAGCCGGCGCACTGTTGTGGGATAACCAACTGGGCTTTTACGAAGGCGTCCTGCTGTTCGTCCTGTTTGCACTGTTTATTCTGGCGATGCTGAAAATCAGCCGTAGTGAGCAGAGCAATGGCGATGCCCTGCTCGAAGAGCACGAATCAGAGATCCCGCAAGGGGTAAGTAATATGAAAGCGGGCATGTGGGTGGTGATTGGCCTGATTTTACTGCCGATTGCCGCGAGTATGCTGGTCGATAATTCCGTGGTGATTGCTAAATACTTCGGTATGAGCGATCTGGTGATCGGCCTGACCATTATTGCGATTGGGACCAGCCTGCCAGAGCTGGCGGCTTCTCTGGCAGGGGTTCTGAAAGGTGAAGATGACATGGCAGTCGGTAATATTATCGGCTCCAACGTTTTTAATATTCTGGCGGTCATGGGCCTGCCGGGCATTCTCAACCCTTCCGTGCTGAGTGAGCACGCAATGGGGCGCGATTTCTGGGTGATGCTGGCGGTCTCGGTCCTGCTGCTGATGATGGCGCTGGGTAAATCACGCAGCATCAACCGCATTGAAGGCACTATCCTGTTCGTTGCCTTTTTGGCATATCAGATTTACCTGTTCATGAATATGACCGCTTAACGGGAGTGTAGGATGTCGGATAACTTTGACTACCGCAGTGTTGCCAACCAGGTGCTGGCAACGGAGATCGAAGCACTACAACAACTGGACCAATATTTTAACCATGACTTCTGCCGTGCCTGTGAGATGATTCTGGCGAATAAAAGCGGTAAAGTCGTGGTGATGGGCATCGGCAAGTCCGGCCACATCGGCCGTAAAATGGCGGCCACCTTCGCCAGCACAGGCACCTCATCCTTCTTTGTTCACCCCGGCGAAGCCTCACATGGCGACCTGGGTATGATTGAGAGCGGCGATATTGTCCTAGCCATTTCCAACTCCGGTGAGTCGTCCGAAATTCTCGCTCTGTTCCCGGTTTTAAAGCGCCTCAATAATCGTATCATCAGTATGACGGGTAATCCGCAATCGAATATGGCTAAACTGGCCGATATTCACCTGCAGATGACGGTACCGAAAGAAGCGTGTCCACTCGGCCTGGCGCCGACCTCAAGCACCACCGCCACGCTGGTGATGGGAGATGCGATGGCGGTTGCTCTGCTGCAGGCGCGCGGCTTTACCGCCGAAGACTTTGCTTTATCGCATCCAGGGGGCGCTCTGGGGCGTAAACTGCTGATGAAGCTGAGCGATATCATGCATTCGGGTGACGCTTTACCCAAGGTTCAGCCGAATGCGCTGGTACGTGATGCCCTGCTCGAAATCAGTCACAAAGGGCTCGGGATGACCGCAGTGGTCGAGGGTGATGATCAGCTGGTCGGCATATTCACTGATGGTGACCTACGTCGTATCCTGGACAAACGCATCGATATTCACAGCGCGACAATCAGCGAAGTGATGACCCGTCACCCGACCGTCGCCTCACCGAATCTTCTGGCCGTAGAAGGACTCAACCTGATGCAGGACAAGCGCATTAACGGCCTGATGCTGGTCGAAAACGGCCAGGTGGTCGGTGCTTTGAATATGCACGACTTATTAAAAGCAGGAGTGATGTAATGAGCCAGATGGTCGAAACTCTGTACGGCGAGGTCGCTGCTGATATTCTGGCTACCGCCGGGCAGATAAAACTGCTGATTTGTGATGTAGACGGCGTGTTCTCTGACGGGCTTATCTACATGGGCAATCAGGGCGAAGAGCTGAAAACATTTCATACCCGCGACGGATATGGCGTAAAATCACTGATGAATGCCGGCATTGAGATAGCCATTATCACCGGACGACGTTCGCAAATCGTCGAAAACCGGATGCAGGCGCTGGGCATTTCTTTGATCTACCAAGGTCAGGACGACAAGGTCAAAGCCTATCAGGATATTTGCGAAAAATTGGCGATCGACCCAAAGCATACCGGTTACATTGGTGATGATTTGATCGACTGGCCGGTGATGGAAAAAGTCGCCCTCAAAGTGTGTGTGGCTGACGGCCATCCTCTGCTGGCCAAGCGGGCCAATTACGTGACCCGCATCAAAGGCGGACACGGCGCAGTACGCGAAGTGTGTGATTTAATTTTACAAGCACGGAATGAGCTCGACGTACATAAAGGCCTGAGTATATGAGTTTTTCTCGTATCCTTTACGCGATACTTCTCTTTATTGCTTCCTGGTCAGCCTATTACCTGCTGGACAAAAAGCAAAACAGCGCTATTCAGGTGGCTCCTAATTATGAGTTGCCGATGTTTAGTGGTAAAAATCTGGATAACGTCTCGTATAATCAGCAAGGCGTGCGGAACTATGTTATTACTTCACAGCATCTGGATTACTACGCGAAAAGTGGCAACACCACTTTCGAATATCCGGTACTGAAAGTCTATCAGCAAGGGGTTACCCAGGAGTGGCAGGTCACCGCCAATCGCGGCATTCTGACCAAAGACCATGTGCTGATTTTGTATGACAACGTGATGGCAAACAACTTACTGGCGGGCTCTGCCTTTGACGAACTGTCAACGGCCAAGCTGAGTATTCAGCTCGATAACCGCGATTTTTGGGCCGACAGCGAAGTTAAAATGAACGGCCCGCAGTTTGAAACTCGCGGACAGGCGATGAAAGGAAATTTCTCCGAACACTCGGCTGTTCTGTATAACCATGTGCAAGGTAGATATGAAATTCTCACACCTTAGTTTGATTGCTTGCCTGCTGGCGTCCGGCCAGGCACTGGCTCTGACCACCGATTCTAAGCAACCGGTTTACATCGATTCAGACAGTCAGCAACTGGACATGAAAAGCAACCGCGTGACCTTTTTGGGTGATGTAAAACTCAAGCAGGGCAGCATCAACATTAACGCCGATAAACTGGTTGTGGTACGCGATGCCAAATCCGGCCAGATTGAAACCATCGAAGGTTATGGCAACCTGGCGACTTTTTCCCAGTTGACGGATGAGGGTAAGACTCTGTACGGTGAAGCGAAAGAGTTGCATTACAAGATGTCCGAAGACGAACTGACCATGATTGAAAAAGCGATGCTGGCTCAGGATGACAGTGAAATCCGCGGTAAAAAAATCCGCTACAAAATTTCGTCGCAGAAGTTGATTGCAGATGGTGAAGGCAACGGACGTGTCTCGACCGTACTGCAGCCTCAAGCGGCCCAATAAGAACGACTATGGCAACACTTAAAGCAGAACATTTAGCCAAGAGCTATAAAAAGCGTAAAGTGGTCTCCGACGTCAGCCTTAAGGTTGAATCCGGTCAGATCGTCGGACTGCTCGGTCCGAACGGTGCGGGTAAAACCACCTCTTTCTACATGATTGTAGGCCTGGTTGCACGTGACGAAGGGACCATCAGCATCGATGAACAAGACATCAGCGTGCTGCCTATGCACAGCCGTTCACGGCTCGGTATCGGTTACCTGCCACAGGAAGCTTCCATCTTCCGTAAGCTGTCGGTGGAAGACAACATCATGGCTGTGCTGCAAACGCGGGAAGAGATGACCCGTGAAGAGCGCCAGGATAAACTGGAGGATCTGCTGGAAGAGTTTCATATCCAGCACATTCGCCACAGTGCCGGTATGGCATTGTCCGGTGGTGAACGCCGCCGAGTGGAAATCGCCCGAGCGCTGGCCGCCAATCCGCAATTTATCTTGCTCGACGAACCGTTTGCCGGGGTTGACCCGATTTCGGTTATCGACATCAAAAAAATCATCGAACATCTGCGTGATCGCGGTTTAGGCGTGCTGATCACCGACCACAACGTCCGGGAAACCTTGGATGTGTGTGAAAAAGCTTATATTGTGAGTCAGGGCCGCTTAATTGCGGAAGGCACACCACAGGAAGTGCTCGACAACGAGCAAGTGAAACAGGTTTATCTCGGCGAACAATTCCGTCTATGATTAACATAGATTGAGATCAATCCTAACAAAAACAAGGCAGTCAATACTGAATGAAACCCTCATTACAGCTCAAGCTAGGTCAGCAGTTAGCCATGACACCCCAGTTGCAACAGGCGATTCGTCTGCTGCAACTATCGACGTTGGATCTGCAACAGGAAATTCAGGAAGCGCTGGAATCGAACCCGCTGCTTGATGTTGAAGAGTCGATGGAAGAGTTCGCGGCACCGTCTGAACCCGAGCCCCATCGTGAGGAAAAAGAAGCCAGTGCTGATGTTGCCGAACCTGAACCTCAGGACAGCTCAGAGCTGATCGAAAAATCGGAAATCAGCTCAGAACTGGAAATCGATACCACCTGGGAAGATGTCTACAGTGCCAATACCGGCAGCACCGGTATTTCTGTTGACGACGATGCGCCTGTTTATCAGGGCGAAACCACCCAGTCACTGCAGGACTATCTGCTGTGGCAGCTGGATCTCACGCCGTTTAGTGAAACCGACCGCACGATTGCAATGGCGCTGATCGATGCCGTCGACGACTACGGTTACCTGACCCAGTCACTGGAAGAAATTCTGGAAAACTTTACCGGCGAAGAGATTGCCGGTGAAGCGATTGAGCTGGGTGAAATTGAAGCGGTCAGAAAGCGGGTTCAGCAGTTTGACCCGCTGGGTGTGGCGTCCGTCAACCTGCAGGACTGCCTGCTGCTGCAACTGGCCACCTTTCCGGCAGAGACCCCTTGGCTGGACGAAGCCAAACTCCTCCTGTCTCAGTACATCGACCTACTTGGCAACCGCGATTACAAACTCATTCTGAAAGAGACTAAACTCAAAGAGGAAGAGTTACGTGAAGTGCTGCAACTGATCCAACAACTGGACCCGCGTCCGGGCAGCCGGATTGCCACCGAGCATGCGGAGTATGTCATTCCCGATGTGTCGGTGTTTAAAGAACATGGCAAATGGATTGTGACCATCAATCCGGACAGCGTGCCAAGACTCAAGATCAACCAGCAGTACGCCGATATGGTGCGCGGTAACAATGCCGACAGCAACTATATCCGCAGCAATTTGCAAGAAGCGAAATGGTTAATTAAGAGTCTGGAGAGCCGAAACGAGACGCTGCTCAAAGTTGCCAAGTGCATAGTTGAACATCAGCGTGATTTCTTCGAGTATGGTGAAGAAGCCATGAAGCCGATGGTTCTTAATGACGTCGCGCTGGCGGTGGACATGCATGAATCAACCATTTCTCGTGTTACCACACAGAAATACATGCATACCCCACGTGGCATATTCGAATTGAAGTACTTTTTTTCCAGCCACGTCAGTACCGACAACGGCGGAGAATGTTCATCTACCGCGATTCGAGCTCTGATCAAAAAACTGGTCGCTGCGGAAAACCCAGCCAAACCATTAAGCGACAGTAAGATCGCGGCCCTACTCGCTGATCAAGGGATTCAGGTAGCAAGACGTACTATTGCTAAGTACCGGGAATCCTTGGGTATTTCCCCATCGAGTCAGCGCAAACGCCTGCTATAAGGCCTAACTGAGAAGGAAAGTCTATGCAAATCAATATTCAAGGCCATCACATTGAACTTACCGATTCAATGCAAGACTATGTTCACTCTAAATTTCAAAAGCTTGAGCGATTTTTCGACCATATTAATAACTGTCAGGTGATTTTACGTGTTGAAAAAACGCGCCAAATCGCTGAAGCTACGCTTCATATTAACCAAGGAGAAGTCCACGCCACTGCGGAAGAAGATGTTATGTACGCAGCGATTGATGGCCTGGTGGACAAACTCTCTCGTCAACTCAACAAGCATAAAGAAAAGCTAAGTAGCCACTAACATGCAATTAAGCGAAGTACTTTCACTGGACTGCACCAAGAGTGCAGTCCAGTGTTCTAGCAAAAAAAGAGCGCTGGAAATCATCAGTGAGATAGCCGCCCTGCACACAGGTCTGAACGCCACCGAGTTGTTCGAATGTATGCTGAGCCGCGAGAAAATGGGCAGTACCGGTATCGGTAACGGCATTGCCATCCCTCATGCCCGTATGACTGCCAGCGACGAAGCGGTTGCGGTGCTGCTGCAGTGCGAAGAGCCGATTGAGTTTGACTCTATCGATAACCGTCCGGTCGATCTGCTGTTCGCTCTGCTGGTGCCGGAAGAACAGTGTAAGCAACACCTGAAAACGCTGTCGTCGATGGCTGAACGCCTGAATGACAAGCAGACTCTTAAACAGCTGCGTGGCGCCAAAAGCGATCAAGAGCTGTACAGTATCATGGTCAACCAACCTCAATAGGTCTCACCATGCGTTTAATTGTTGTGAGTGGTCAATCCGGAGCCGGAAAAAGTGTCGCGCTGCGGGTACTGGAAGATCTCGGCTACTACTGTGTGGATAACCTGCCGGTCAGCTTGCTGGACGCCTTTATTCACTCAGTCCAAGGCAGTCAGCAGAATGTTGCGGTCAGCATTGATATCCGCAACCTGCCGAAAGAGCCGGGCCTGGTTGATGATGTCCTCGACCAGCTCAAACAAAACAATGATGTCAGCGTGCTGTTTCTTGATGCCAGTAAACAGACACTACTCAAACGCTACAGTGAAACCCGCCGCATCCATCCATTGTCGCTGAGCGAAAGCAAGCCCACCCTGGATCAGGCGATTGAGATGGAAATCCAGTTACTGGCACCGCTCAAAGAGCGCGCCGATCTGGTGCTCAACAGCAGTGACCTGTCACTGCATGAACTGAGTGAAACAGTCAGACGCCGTATCGAAGGACGTGAACGCAAAGACCTGGTGATGGTGTTTGAATCCTTCGGTTTTAAATACGGCCTGCCGAGCGACGCTGATTACGTGTTCGACGTGCGTTTTTTACCTAACCCGCACTGGCAGCCGGACTTAAGACCATTGACCGGTCTTGATGCACAAATCAAAGCGTTTCTGGAAAGTCACAGCGATGTGATGGAGATGAAATATCAGATCCAGAAGTTTATCGAACACTGGTTACCCCTGCTGGAAAAAAACAACCGCAGCTATCTGACCATAGCGATCGGCTGTACCGGCGGCAAACACCGCTCGGTCTACCTGACCCAGCAGCTGGGCGAATATTTTGCCGAAATGGGGCATCAGGTTCAGATCCGCCACACCTCGTTAGAAAAAAATCGCTCATAAGGAGCAGACATGCCACAAGCTTGCCGTACTGTTCTTATCCAGAACCGTCTTGGTCTTCACGCCCGTGCCGCCATCAAACTGGTCGAGCTGGCGCAATCTTTTGATGCCGTGCTCACCATTCAGAGTCAGGATGGCAAAGAAGCCACCGCCGACAGCGTAATGGGACTGCTGATGCTGGAATCCGCTCAGGGCCAGAATGTCACCATCTGCGCGGAAGGCTCACAAGCTGAGCAGGCGCTGGATGCCGTCTGCCATCTGATCGAAGACAAATTTGAAGAAGATGACTGAATGTCTGGTGCGGATACAACGCCTGTTAACAAGTAAATGCCTGTTACCAAGCAAACCTCTGCCCCGATGACACTTTGTGCCACACAGAAAGAAGTTTCATTAACCAAACTATCGGCTGACGATTAATAACTTCTTATTAAATAAGACATAAAAGTACGATATTATTCAAAATATTGTCACCATTCACAGATTAGGGGGAAGCTATGGCAGAGCAGATTGAATTTGACCAAGCTCACCTCACCCTCCAAGAGATCACCGAAGCGCTGGAAAACGGCCGCTTTGTCCATGTTCGTCGCCAACTGCAGGACATGGAACCCGAAGACATCGCCAACCTGTTAGAAGCCTCGCCACGTAAAGCACGTGACGTACTGTGGCAACTGACCGACCCGGAAGATTATGGTGAGATCCTCGACGAGCTGAGCGAAGACGTCAAAGATGCGCTGGTGTCCAAAATGGCACCAGAAAAACTGGCGGAAGCCACTGAAGGCATGGACACCGACGATGTGGCCTACGTTCTGCGTAGTCTACCGGACGGGCTGTCACGGGAAGTGCTGGCCCAGATGG
The DNA here is from genome assembly GCF_004804295.1 of Vibrio sp. H11. Taxonomy (NCBI): domain Bacteria; kingdom Pseudomonadati; phylum Pseudomonadota; class Gammaproteobacteria; order Vibrionales; family Vibrionaceae; genus Vibrio; species Vibrio sp. H11. Next base: position 48,648 of record NZ_SSHN01000006.1, read on the forward strand.
ATGCCGCCGACCGCTTACGGGTCGAAACGGCGCTCTCCTATCCGGAAGATACCGCCGGCGGCCTGATGAACACCGACGTTATCACCATTCGCGGTGATGTCGACGTCGACGTGGTATTGCGTTATCTGCGCATTCGCGGCGAACTGCCGGCGGCGACAGATGCATTGTACGTCATTGATGATGAAAGCCGCCTGATTGGCCATCTATCGCTGACCACGCTGATCACCACCCAGCCGGATGTTCCGGTCAGTGAAGTGATGGACGACGCAGACGAAGCGATTCGGGTCGATACCAAAGACTCAGACATCGCCAGTCTGTTTGAACGGCGTAACTGGGTTTCGGCGCCGGTGGTGGATGAGAATCAGCACCTGGTCGGCCGGATCACCATCGATGACGTGGTGGACGTGATTCGTGAAGATGCCGAACACTCGATGATGAGTATGGCCGGTATGGACGATGACGAAGATACCTTTGCACCGGTGTTTAAATCGGCTCGCAAGCGCAGCATCTGGCTTGGTGCCAACGTGCTGGCCGCACTGGCCGCCGCTTCCGTGTCCAACATGTTTGAAGCCACGCTGGAACAGATGGCGGCAATCGCGATTCTGATGACCATCGTCCCTTCAATGGGCGGGGTGGCCGGTAACCAGACGGTTGCGCTGGTGATCCGCGGCCTGGCTCTGGGTCATATCGGTGACAGTAACCGGCGTGAACTGCTGCTTAAAGAAGCGGCGATCGGCCTGCTGAACGGCATCACCTGGGCACTGATCATCGGTGCGATTGTCGTCGCCTGGAAAGGGGAATGGCTGCTAGGCGGGATTATTTCCGCGGCTATGCTCACCAACCTGCTGGTGGCCGGCATCGCCGGAGTGACGATTCCGGTAGTGCTGAAGAAAATGAATATCGACCCGGCCCTGGCGGGAGGGATGGCACTGACCACCGTGACGGATGTAGTCGGTCTGTCGGTCTTCCTTGGCCTGGCGACCCTGTTCATTACCTGATGTTCATTACCTGATCATGCTTACCGGATAACCGGCCATAAGGTTATCAACCAAGCAACAAAAAAGCGCTGACCTCAGGTCAGCGCTTTTTGCTTCGGGGCCGTTTATTCACCCGCCACCTTCATGGATTCGATCAGCATCGAACCGGTCTGAATCTGTGAGCGGGTTTCAGTATCACTGCCCACTGCCACAATCTGCTGGAACATGGTTTTCAGGTTACCGGCAATGGTAATACCGGAGACCGGATACTGAATCTGGCCGTTTTCAACCCAGAATCCCGCCGCGCCGCGCGAGTAATCACCGGTGACCACATTGACACCCTGCCCCATCACTTCGGTGACTAACAGGCCGGTACCCAGCTCTTGCAGCATCTGCTCAAAGTCCTGGCCGGTGTGCTTCACAAACCAGTTGTGGATACCACCGGCATGGCCGGTCGGCGTCATCTTCATCTTGCGGGCCGCGTAGCTGGTCAGCAGATAACTGGCCAGAACACCATCGGTAATGATTTCGCGATCTTCGGTCTTCACACCTTCACTGTCAAACGGGCTCGAAGCCAGTCCGCGCAGTACATGCGGACGCTCAGCAATATTGAACCACGACGGCAGGATTTGCTCACCCAGATGATCAAGCAGGAACGACGCTTTGCGGTACAGGTTTCCGCCACTGATCGCCATCACCAGATGGCCCATCAGGCCCGTCGCCACATCAGCAGCAAACATCACCGGATAGTGGCCGGTTTTCATCTTGCACGCATCAAGACGCGATACTGTCTTCTTTGCCGCTTCCAGACCCACCGCTTGCGGTGACCACAGATCATCAATATGGCGCGCCACGGTGTAGCTGTAATCACGCTCCATCTCACCATTTTCACCAACACCAATCACGCAGCAACTGATGCTCTGGCGGCTGGACGCATAACTGGCGAGCATACCATGGCTGTTACCATATACTTTAACGCCGTAGTGGCTGTCGTAGCTGCCGCCGTCACTCTGTTTGATTTTCTTGCTGTAGGCCAGCGCAGCCTGCTCGGCTTCAATCGCAATACGCGCCGCTTTGTCCGGATTCGGCTCATCCGGATGGAACAGATCCAGATCCGGCACATCCTGTACCATCAACTCTTTCGGGGCCGGGCCGGCAAACGGATCTTCCGAAGTGAACTGTGCAATATCGAGCGCCGCCAGCACCGTCTGCTGAATAGCCTTCTCACTCAAATCCGACGTTGATGCGCTGCCTTTGCGCTGTCCGCGGTAAACGGTAATGCCCAGAGCACCGTCACTGTTGAATTCCACGTTTTCCACTTCGCACATGCGGGTCGAAACGCTTAAACCTGTGCTTTTGGTAATGGCGACTTCAGCGGCGTCAGCCTGAGCTGAAGCCATGTCGAGCGCTTTTGCAACGGCAGCTTCAAGCTCGGCTCGTTGCGCAGCGACTTGCTGTTTTACATCCATATCTCATCCAACTGTTGCGCTTTAATCTGGTTAGGATAACAAGAATTTCGCTTTCTCCCCACGATTCTTGCTAAAATAGCAGACATAAATAACTCATTAGTGAATGAAGATGGCGCGTAAGAATCAAAAAGCCCCTTGGGAAGATGAAGAAGAAATCATCTTGGTCAGTAAGACCGAGCTGAAAAACGATATGATTGAACTGCAAAAGCTCGGTGAAGAGCTGGTGGCTCTCAAACCTTCTGCTCTGGCAAAATTCCCGTTACCTGACGATCTGGCCGAGGCAATTAAAGACGCACAGCGCTTTAAAAATGAAGCGCGCCGTCGTCAACTGCAATACATCGGTCGCCTGATGCGTAATATCGATCCTGAGCCACTGCAAGCGGCGCTGGATAAATTACGTAACAAGCATTCTCAGTCCAGTGCCGTGCTGCACAAACTGGAACAGCTGCGTGATCGTGTGGTGGAAGAAGGCGACAGTGCGATTGAGGACGTGATGGAAATGTACCCGGAAGCGGATCGTCAGCGTCTGCGCCAACTGGCGCGTCAGGCGAAAAAAGAGAAGCAAGCGAATAAAGCGCCGAAAGCGTCGCGTGAGATTTTCCAGGTTCTGAAAATACTCAACGATCAACCGTATTAAACGAGCGAGCGCATTATTAGCGGCTTGTGATGTAATCAATGCAAAGAGGTTGGCTGATGCCAACCTCTTTTTTTATTCGCCGGCACGGACAAATGCCGCCAACGGCGGATGCGGATGGTTGGCGGTCAGCTCGCCAATCGGAGCCATACACTGCACCTGTCCCTCAGCCATAAAGGCAAAATGCGAAGCGATCGCACGCGCATCACTAAGATGGTGAGTCACCATCAATACGGTAATGTTACGCTCAGCGGCCAGGCTGCGGACCAGGTTGAGCATCTCTTCACGCAGCACAGGATCGAGGGCAGAAAACGGCTCATCCAGCAACCAAACCGGATTGGGCTGCACAAAGCAGCGTGCCAACGCCACCCGTTGTCTCTGCCCGCCGGATAATTGCTCCGGTAGCCGTTCCAGCAGATGCCCGACCCCGACCATTTGCGCCGCCTGAGCCACCTGCTGCTGCTGAATCTGACTCAGCTTCAGCCCCGGATGCAGGCCGAGACCCACGTTCTCGCGTACCGTCAGATGCGCAAACAGATTGTGCTCCTGAAACAACATCGAAAACGGGCGCTGAAATGGTGCCAGACCAATCACCGAGCTCATCAGCCCGGCTCCGGCGCGAATATCGCCCAGGTCCGGGTCGATAAATCCCGCCACCAGACTGAGCAAGGTCGATTTACCAGCTCCGCTCGGCCCCATCAGGGCGACGATGCTGCCCTGTTCGACCGTCATTTCAAAGTGAAACCATTCGTTCTGGTATTCATAACGTACATTATCCAGCACTAACATGCTTCTCTCCGTGTCTGGCCTTTATCAAGCGGCTGTGGAACAAACGCTCGATCAAATAAAACAATCCAATACTCAGCAGCAGCATCACCACAGAGACCACGCCAGCCGCTTGCATCTGGTAGCTGCCCAGCAGCTGATATAAATAGAGCGGCAAAGTACGAAACTCCTGACTGCCGAACAGGGCAATCGCACTCAAATCGCCCATCGAGAGCAGAAAACTGAGGGTAAAGGCGTAAGCCAGCGGCTTGCGCAGCGCGCGCAATTCGACCAGACGCAGACGCTGCCAGCCCTGCATGCCGAGACTGGCACACAAAAACTGGTATTGCTGTGCGACCTGCAACATCGGCTGACTGAGGTTTTTTACCACATACGGTAGCGCCATGAGGGCATTGACCGCCACCACAATCCAGTACGCCAGGCTGAACACATCGGTCAGATTACGCAGCAGCAGAAACAGACCGGTACTGATCACCAGACCCGGCGTAACCAGAATAATGGTTCCGATCAGTTCAATCGAATTGGCGCGGCGTGGCTGATAGTGCAAACGCCAGTGGCGGCTGGTCAGCACGATACTGATCCCGGCCAGCAGCGCGAGAGAACTCGCCAGTGTCGCCACCTGCAACGATGCGCCGAGCGCAGACCAGAATGGCCCGCTGCTCAGCACCGGCCACAGCTTGCTGTTGAGCCCGCTCACCACAACCATCAGCAGCGGTGGCACCACCAGTAACAGCGCCAAGCCAATCCATAACGCATCCCAGCCGCGCGCCAGGCGTGAATCCGTCAGCCACTGCCGGTCAGACCAAGCGCCCGTGCTGACAGGTAACGGGCGAGATAACCGTTGCAGCGCCAGCGCCAGCACGCCACACAACAGCATCTGCCACAACGCCAGCAGTGCACCGGTCTGTAAATCAAAATCAAACTTGATCGCCTGATAAATCGCCAGCTCGATAGTGGTCGACTTCGGCCCGCCGCCCAGCGCCATTACAGTGGCAAAACTGGTGAAACAGAGCATGAATACCATGCCGCTGACATTAGCCAGTTGCTGGCGCATACGCGGCCACTCCACCCACCTGAATTTATCCCAACCGCTCATGCCAAGATGAGCACATAACTTATGCTGCTCGGCCGGTATACTCTCCAGACTGTGCAGCAACAACCGGCACGCATACGGCAGATTAAAAAACACGTGCGCCAGCAGGATGCCGCTCAGGCCATAAATCGAAAACGGCATTTTTATCTGCCATTGCTGCAGCCAGTCTGCAATCCAGCCACTTTTGCCGTATATCGCCAGCAGGCCAAACACGCCAACCAGCACCGGCAGCACCAAAGTACTGGCAAACAAGCGCAGCAGCAGCGCCCGGCCGCGAAAGCGACGCCGGCTCAGCGCATGAGCAACCGGGATCGCCAGGCCGACACTGAGCAGGGTTGACAACAACGCCTGGTAAAAGCTGAACCAGGTGACATGGCGATAATAAGCATCGCCCCAGATTTGACTGAGCTGTAATTGCGGGGCCTGCCACAACAAAGCGGCCAGCGCACAAAACACAAAGGCCGCGACCAGCGCCGCGACCCAAAGACCGGTTTTAGGAACAGTAACTTGCATCAGGATCAGAACGTCAGCGCGTTTTGCCACTCACGAATCCAGCTTCTGCGCTGGGCGGCAACCTGTTCCGGCGTGAAGGCCAGCGCCTTGTCCGGCACGGTCAGCGTCGAAAAACCGTCCGGCAGCGTGACCGCCGTGGCCGGATACATCCAGTTATGGGTCGGGATCACCGCCTGGAATGCATCGCTGAGCATAAATTGCAGAAACTCATCGGCCAGTTTCGCCTGAGGTGAGTTTTTGACTTTCGCCGCCACCTCAACCTGCATGTAATGGCCTTCAGTGAAGTTCGCCGCCGCATAATGATCATCTTGTTCAGCGATCAGGTGATAAGCAGGCGAAGTGGTGTACGACAGCACCATATCGGCTTCACCCTCTAAAAACATGGAATACGCTTCCGACCAGCCCTTGGTCACCGTCACCGTTTTGTGTGCCATCTGCTGCCACGCCGCCCCAGCCTGGTCTCCATAGACCGATTTCATCCACAGCAGCAAGCCCTGTCCTGGTGTCGACGTGCGCGGGTCCTGATAAATCACGCTCAGGTCATCGCGCTGCTCAACCAGCTCTTTCAGGCTGGCGGGCGGATGGGCCAGCTTCTGTTTGTTATACACAAACGCAAAGTAACCGTAGTCATAAGGCACAAAGGTATCGTCATGCCAGCCGTTTGGCAGGGTCAGCGCCGAGGTATCCACCGCGTGTCTGGCCAGCAGACCCGTCTGTTTGGCTTCCGTCATCAGATTGTCATCCAGCCCGAGGACAACATCCGCTTTAGTGTTACTGCCTTCCAGGCGCAGCCGGTTTAGAATCGACACGCCGTCATCCAGCGTGACAAAATTGAGATCGCAGCCGCAGCGGGCTTCAAAGGCTTGTTCCACCGCCGGACCCGGTCCCCATTCAGAGGCAAACGAATCGTAGGTGTAGACGGTCAGCGTTGGCGTGGCGGCCAGTAAGGCGCCAGAATATAAGGTTGCCACAGCAACCGCAGTATGAGTGATGTTCAAGGCTCGCTCTCCTCATTGAGCGGCACAGGCTTGAGGGGAGGATGAGGTCAGTCCGGAGTCCGGTATCGCAAACCCTGCTCAATTCCTACGCCAGCATTATCTGGTTCAGGTGTCTAACCACATCCCTGGCCTGCGGGTACGAGTGACGCACAGGCAGCGGAGTTTGTGACTAATGCGGGTCCCAAGCCTGGCTTGATCTCAGCGCCACGACGGTGCAAATAATCCTATTCACGCCGACAATGGTAAGCTCCCCGATGAGTGGTTGCGATTGTATGTCGAATTGCGTTAAAAAGCGACTCACACGCGCTGATCGTAGCCCCAGCGCGCGACCAGTTTCTGCTCAATGCCGAGATGGTCCAGAATGCGCGCCACCATAAAGTCGATCAGATCCTCAATCGACTGCGGCTGATGATAAAAACCGGGCGCCGCCGGCATGATGGTGACGCCCATTTGCGACAGTTTATGCATGTTTTCCAGATGCAGGGTTGAGAACGGTGTCTCGCGCACCACCAGCAATAACTGGCCGCGCTCTTTGAGCACCACATCAGCAGCCCGCTCGATCAGGTTATCCGACATGCCATGCGCGATAGCAGCGACACTACCGGCCGAGCACGGACACACCACCATCTGTTTCGGTGCCGCTGAACCCGATGCCACCGGAGAAAACCAGTCTTCCTTGCCGCACACCACCAGTTTATCCGCATTGCAGCCGAGGTGTTCGACCAGCGCCTGTTTGGCCGCATCCGGGCCTGATGGTAACTTGAGCCCGTGCTCGGTTGCCAGCACCACCCGCGCCGCTGAAGAGATCAGCAGGTAAACGGTGTAATCGGCTGCCAGCAGGCACTGCAGCAGACGCAGTCCGTACGGTGCGCCGGATGCGCCGGTCCAGGCTAAAGTGATGGCTTTGTTGTCTGTTGTCATAATGATTATATTCGTCTGTTATCCTTGATGAGACGCCCGGGCTGATTAACCGGCCGCACACTCGCGCTGTTCCAGAGCCGCCAGCAACTTGGCATGAATGCCGTCAAAACCACCGTTACTCATCACCAGAATCTGATCGCCCGGCTGCGCTTCTGCGGTAATCTGGGCGACAAACTGCGCCATATCAGTGCCGACATGCGCCGCTTGGCGACACTGCTCGGCAACCTCCTGCACCGACCAGGAGAGATTATCCGGCTGGAACAGATAAACGGAATCAGCTTCGTCCAGCGAAGCCGCCAGCGTCTGTTTGTGCACGCCCAGTTTCATGGTAGCCGAGCGCGGCTCTAGCACCGCAATGATTTTCGCGGTACCGACTTTATTACGCAGCCCGCCCAGCGTCAGCTTAATCGCGGTCGGATGATGAGCAAAATCGTCATACACCGTCACAGCGTTCTGTTCGCCTTTCAGCTCAAGACGACGTTTGGTATTGATAAAGCGACCCAGCGCTTCACAGGCCAGATCGGCCGTTACGCCGACATGACGCGCCGCAGCAATCGCCATCAGGGCATTACTGACGTTGTGATCGCCAACCAGATCCCACTGCACAGTGCCCACCAGCAGCCCCTGGAACAGAACCTCAAACTGGCTGCCATCCGGCTGCAGTTTATGCGCCTGCCAGTCACTCTGCTCGCCGCTGAACTCGGTTTCACTCCAGCAGCCGCGACTGAGCACATCCTGCAGCGCTGGATCCTGACGCGGAGCAAGAATGCGGCCATTACCTGGCACAGTGCGCACTAAATGGTGGAATTGTCGCTTGATCGCTTCCAGATCATCAAAGATATCCGCATGATCGAACTCAAGGTTATTCAGGATCAGAGTGCGGGGATGGTAGTGCACAAACTTAGAACGCTTATCGAAAAAAGCACTGTCATATTCGTCCGCTTCGACCACAAAAAACATGCTTTCGCCCAGCCGGGCGGAAATTCCGAAGTTGCCCAGCACACCGCCAACCAAAAATCCGGGCTGATAACCACAATCTTCCAGAATCCAGGCCAGCATACTGGAAGTGGTGGTTTTGCCGTGCGTACCGGATACCGCCAGCACCCAGCGATCATGCAAGAGAAAATCCTGCAGCCATTGCGGGCCGGAGGTGTAGCGCAAATTGTGGTTCAGCACATATTCGACACACGGATTACCACGACTCATGGCGTTACCCACCACCACCAGATCCGGTCTGGGCTCAAGTTGCGAAGGGTCAAAACCTTCAATAATTTCAATACCCTGAGCTTCAAGCATGGTACTCATTGGCGGATAAACATTGGCATCACTGCCGGTCACTTTATGCCCCAGCTGACGCGCCAGCATAGCGACGCCGCCCATAAACGTACCGCAGATCCCCAAAATATGAATATGCATAAACCTGGCCTCATGACGATTGGTTACTGCGCTCCATTATCCTGATTCGCATCAATAAAGCGAGCCTCCCACATCAGGGCAGTGTTATTTTCAAAAAAGTTAAGTAAATTGAGATCTGCGTCTGTTACTTCATTACCCAAAAAAAATCCCACCCCGTACACTCCATGCTAGCGCCAGTGTAAATAAAGGTCCCCCATAAGAGCCTCGCCACTGTGCAGCGATAACTCCCCCAAAATTAGTGTTAAGGAAACAACATGTCTGAAATGCAGACCCTTGGTGAGTTCATTGTTGAGAAGCAACATGACTTCCCCCACGCAAGAGGTGAACTCTCTTCCCTGCTGGCCTCAATTCGCCTGGCGGCAAAAATCGTCAACCGTGAAATTAATAAAGCCGGTCTGGCCGATATTACCGGTGCATCCGGTCAGGCCAACATTCAGGGCGAAGAGCAACAGAAGCTGGATGTGTACGCTAACGAAAAATTTAAAGCGGCACTGGAAGCGCGCGATCAGGTGTGTGGTGTCGCCAGTGAAGAAGAAGATGAAGCGGTAGCGTTTAACAAAGAACTGAACAAAAACGCCAAATACGTGGTGCTGATGGATCCGCTGGACGGTTCATCCAACATCGATGTTAACGTCTCAGTCGGCACTATTTTCTCGATTTACCGCCGGATTTCCCCGGTAGGCGGACCGCCAAGTGCAGAAGACTTCCTGCAACCAGGCCATAAGCAAGTGGCGGCCGGCTATGTTATCTACGGTTCATCCACCATGCTGGTGTACACCACAGGTAATGGTGTCAACGGCTTTACTTACGATCCGTCCATCGGTTCGTTCTGCCTGTCGCACGAAAACATGCGCATTCCTCAGGATGGCAACATCTATTCCATCAACGAAGGTAACTACATTCGTTTCCCGACCGGCGTGAAAAAGTACATCAAGTATTGCCAGGAAAATGAGCCGGCAGACGGTCGCCCGTACACCTCGCGCTACATCGGCTCTCTGGTGGCAGATTTCCACCGCAACCTGCTCAAAGGCGGTATCTACCTCTACCCGAGCACCCAGAGTCACCCGACCGGTAAACTGCGCCTGCTGTATGAGTGCAACCCGATGGCATTTCTGATTGAACAGGCCGGCGGTACCGCATCTGACGGCGTCAACCGTATTATGGATCTGAAACCGACCGAGCTGCACCAGCGTGTGCCTTTCTTCGTCGGATCGAAAAATATGGTCAGCAAGGTCGAAGAATTCCTTGCCGCGAATCCGGATTAATCGCCACACAGCGTGATCGTGAGCGCCGCACCTGCGGCGCTCTTTTTTTGCCAGCCAGAAAATTCAGACAGTTAATAAAATATCGCCTTGATTTAGCATGCTTAGACTTAGGTTTACTTGGGTCTGAGCCCATTTCCGAGTAAACTCTCGGGTTTGCGGTGCGGATTTTTGCACCTTGGCGAATCTTGACTAATAATAAGTTTCGAATTTTGAAGTCCGGCTAATTGATAAGGAAACCTTAATGAGCTTAAACAATGTGCCAGCAGGCAAATCGCTTCCTGATGATATCTACGTAGTAATCGAGATCCCAGCGAACGCGGATCCAATCAAATACGAAGTAGACAAAGATTCTGGCGCTGTGTTCGTCGATCGTTTCATGTCTGCTCCTATGTTCTACCCATGTAACTACGGTTACGTGAACCACACCCTGTCTCTGGACGGTGACCCGGTAGACGTTCTGGTTCCGACTCCATACCCGCTGATCCCAGGTTCAGTAATCCGCTGCCGTCCGGTTGGCGTACTGAAGATGACTGACGAGTCTGGTGAAGACGCGAAAGTGGTTGCGGTTCCGCACACTAAACTGTCAAAAGAATACGACCACATCCAGGACGTAAACGATCTGCCAGAACTGCTGAAAGCTCAAATCACTCATTTCTTCGAGCGTTACAAAGAGCTTGAATCAGGTAAATGGGTTAAAGTTGACGGTTGGGAAGATGCTGCATCTGCACGTCAAGAAATCCTGACTTCATACGAGCGTGCACAGCAAAAATAATTTGCGCCACGCATGAAAAAAGCCAGCAAATCACTGCTGGCTTTTTTTGTGGTCAAATCCGCTGACACCAGTCACCGGATTCAATCAGCGAGTCGAGACCGCCGGTATCCTGATAGATATAAATCCACGCAGTGCCAAAAGGAGTGACCAGGCTCTCGCGCCGATATTCAACCGGCACGTCTTCCAGAATGTCCAGCTTAGCCAGTGTCTCATCATCGACCCGGTACACTTCGCCCACAATCGACTGATGGCCAGCGATCAGGCCGGGATACGGTCCCAGATCATGCAAGGCAAATACCGGCTGGGTTTCAAAACGCCCCAACAGTTCACTCTCGCTCAGGAAATGATGATTGCTCTCTCCCTGACGCAACGTCCCATATACAAACACCAGATGCTGCACAGCCTTCTCCTCATTGACAGCCAACGCCGTCCTACTGCATTAGTCAAACTCAAAGCGATACAGTATGTCGACAGCACTGTCGAGTCCGGATACCGCTTCCAGATAGAGATCCTTCAATAACCGGTAGCGGACGGTAAATTCCCCTACTGAGTTAAAAATACCCACACCATACTTGACTTGCAAGCCCGGCAGAATGTAGCCACTGACCGTGACCTGCGAATCATCCCCGCTGCCAGCGGTATCCAGTTGCAGATTCTGCACGCCGAGCTCCTCACCCAGCTGGCCAACCACCTTACCACTCTTGGCCAGACTCAGCCCGATCAAGGTCGTGGTCATCGCGTTACCACCGGTTTCAGAATCAATATCCTGGCCGCGCAACAGGTACGACAGCGCGTTAGCCTGCGGCATCGCCGGGTCAGAGAAAATCGACACATTCGGCTCATCGGCCGGGCCGGTCACCTGTACTCCGGCGGTCACATCGTCCTGGGTGTTGTCCGGGTTACGAATCGCCTTGATTGACAAATAGGGCTGATCAACCGGTCCGTTCATCAGGATCTTACCTTCCTGAATAATCAAATCCTGACCAAACGAACGGTACTGACCATCGGTAATATTAACCTCACCGGTCACAAACGGACCCTGATCTTTCTGGCTGACATTAAGCTGTCCCACCAGACCAGCTTCGAGGCCAAAGGCGCTCAGTTTGAAATCATCGCCAATCGAAATGCTGACATTAGTTTCGACATTAAACGGCACGGCCGTTTCATCGCTGATGGGCTGCTGATTTTCATCCACCAGCACCTGATCTTTCGACACCCCGACAGCACTCGGCGGCAGCTCTTCCACTACAATTCTTCCCCACGGCAGCGCGATATGACCACTGATTTGGGCCAGTTGCGGCTGCATAGCCAGATTGAGATCCGGCACCACTTTCATCTTCACCATCGGCGGCATATCCACCAGCAGCGATTCTGCGCCGACATGGGCATTCACCCGCCAGTCATCCATCTGCTGCCAATCGGCGTCACCCGTAATGTCCAGTTGACCATCCGGAGTCTGGATCGCAGCATTCAGGCCCGCCTGATAGCCGTTGAAATCCAGATTAACTTCACCGGACTGGACCTCAACCGGCGCAATGTCGCCCTGCACTACAATATCGCTGACGGCGAAGCGACCGTACACTTTCGGATGCAGCAGTGGTCCGTTGAAGGTCAGATCCGATTGTAATGTCGACTTAACCTGACTGTATTCACCGATTAAAGGAGCGAGGAAATCAAGATTAAAGCGGGTCAGAGTCAACGCCCCTTCCATCTGCCGATCCTGACTGGTGACATCGGCTATCGATACCTGACCACTGACATCACCGTTATCAGTCACATCCAGTTGCCAGTCAGCCTGCAATTGATTGCCCTGCAGTTTGGCGTTAATTGCCACCTGATCCCAGCCAAGATGTACGGTTTCGCCAGCCTGCTGCTCGACATAACCCGCCGGCATACGCAACGATGCATCGACCTGCGGCGCTTTATTGGCTGACCAGCTCACTTGGGCATTCGCATCCAGTGCCCCTTTGAGCTTGGTTTCCTCCGGCAGTAAATCTTTAATCTGCTCAAACTCAAAGCCTCGCAACGAGACTTGCGCGCTGCCCTTTTCTCCCACTTGCGCCGGTTTATCAAGGCACAGCGATGCCCCCGCCTGCTGCCAGCAGTGCGCTGCAATGGTCGCCTGCTGAGTATCAATATTGGCGTTGACTGCCGTGGCCTGATTGAGGCGCCAGCGCCCTTGCTGCGACTCAATCCACATCCGTTGTAGCTCGCCGTTCCACACCCTCTGCGGGTCCTGCAGCAACGAGCCGCGAATCGCCAGACTGGTCGCCGCCACATCCGAGTCCACATCCAGAGTCAGCTGGTGCTCAGCTTGCGAGCCACTCGCGATCAGACGGGCGGAGCGAATATGCTGCTGCTCAACGTCAATGTCATTGACCTGCAGGGTCAGATCGGCTTGGGGCTGCGGCAGTGGGCTGACATTGCCACTCAGCGTCAGATGACCAATCGTCGCCATCTGCTGCCAGGCCAGCTTGTCACCATCCAGCGCCAGTTTTATATCCGGCTGTTGCAGCGCTCCGCGCAGCAACACATCACCAATCACTTTGCCTTTCAGATCGGGCACCGATTTGGACAAATCCGGTAAATTGATCGATACGTCCATACGCCACTGCTGGTCGAGTTCACCTTGAGCAACAAGGCGGTTTGCACCATGCGCTATCGTCACACCGGGCGTTGAGACTGTAAACTCGCCCTTTCCGCTGGCATCTGCAGCGCTGAGACGACCATTAATATTGAGCGGGTAACCGGCTATGTCACCCTTGATGGCCAGTAACGGCAGCTCGGCTCGCCAGCCGCCCTGCGCCGTCAGTTGCCCCGACGTGGTCAGTTCGCCATTAATGACACCTTGCGCTTCGGGCCATTGCAGGCCGGGCTGAATATTGTCGAGTCGCAGACTGGCCTGCCAGTTAACCGGCGCATCCCAATTGGCTGTCGCCTGCCCGGTAATTTCACCGCCCAGAGTGGCTATCTTGAGCGCATCAAGACTCACCTGATGCAGGTCACCGTTGCCGGTCAGTGACAGTGTGGTATCCGGCATGCCTTGCCCTTGCAGCTGGCTCTGCACATCAAACTGATAGCCCTGCAGTGAGCCGTGCGCCTCAATACGCGGCGCCTCAACACGGTATTGCCCCTGACCGACCAGCGGCCACTGCGCCGCCAGATCGCGAATCGAGGCCGTGAAAGGTAAGTCAGCGTTTAATGGCTGCAAACTGGCCTCAATCTGCGCCCGGGCACGCTGACCCAGTTCAGCCTGCAGTTTGAGATCCGCCGCGCTGCCACTGGCCTGTAAATGCAGTGTCTGCCCCTTAGCTTCATCCAGTAACAGAGTCGACTCGAGATTTAACGCCAGCGGATAATCGCCCTGCAGGGTCGCTTTGCCATCCAGCTTGGCAGTTGCTTGCGGCATGTCGAGTTCAAGCGTGGTCACATTAACCTGAGAACGATAGGCGTCGGCCTGCAAACCAAGATGATTAATGATGACCGGCGTTGCCTGATGCAGGGTAAAATCACGCACATCAAAACGGTTCAGCTCCACCCGCAGCGGAATAATCACCTCAGGCAGAGTGATATCTTCACGGGGTTGCCCCTCTGCACCTGCGCTATTATTGACCGGCTCATCCGCCGTCTGCGCCAGTGTGACATCAATGCCCTGCCATTCAGTCCGGCCGATGGTCAGCCTGTTACTCTGAAACTGGGCCCGGGTCGAAAACTGCTGCCAGCGGATCTGGTTACCGAGCACGTCGAGATCAATATTGCTCAGACTCAGGCGGCCGATCCGAATCGGTACCGGCGTGGCAATATGAGTGACCGGCTCAGACTCTGGTGTGCTTTCGTCACTGGCCGGCGGTAATTGCGGCAATGATAACTTGAGCCCGTCAACCGCCACTTCATTAATACACACCACAGGGTCGAGCAGACAACTGGCCTGCATCGCCAGAGTCAGGTGGTCAACCCGGGCATCGATATTGAGCCCCGGATCGTTAAAACGCACCTCACTGAGGGTGAAACGCGGCAGCAAAGCCCCCTGACTGGAAGCGATGGTCAACTGAGGCAGCGCCTGCTGCGCGCCCCAAACGATCACATTCAACCCGGGTCCGGTAAATAACAGCGCAGCGATCGATAGCGTCAGCACCATGATCAACACCACCAGCGCCGCGGTCAGCCATTTGGTCCAACGTATGGCTCGTTTGATCATAACTCAGGCCCCAGGGTAAAGTGGATCTTAAAGCGATCGGCCGGATCCAAATCCAGGCCCCACGCGAAATCGAGCCGAATCGGCCCGACCGGCGAAATCCAGCGGATCCCAAAGCCGGTACCGGTTTTCCAGTCCGGCGTATCGTTAAAGGCATCCCCATAATCGACAAACAACGCACCCCACCAGTTACCGGTCAAACGGTACTGGTATTCCAGCGTGCTGGTGGCGATGTATTTGGCCCCGCTTAATGATCCGGTCTCATCGCGCGGTGAAATGGACTCATACCCGTAACCGCGCAGATTGTTATCACCACCGGCAAAGAAACGCATCGATGGCGGCAGCTTATCAAATTCCTCCGCGAAGTTAGCTCCGCCATCAAGGCGGATCAGACCACGGTGGTTACGGCCAAAGCTGCGCAGCCAGGAAGTCCCGGCCAGGAGACGCGTCACCCGGGTTTCTGAGAACAGATCCGGATCGCCGTACTCCAGCGTAACGGTCTGCTTATCGCCCCAGGTCAGCAGCGAGCCGCGCATTCGGGTCCGACTGCGGGTATAACTGATGCCAGGCAGAATGTATTGCGCCGCATCATCCAGTACACCCTGTTGGTAATCTTCCACCAGGTAACGCACAAACAGGGTGCGGTGCCAGCCGTTATCCAGCACCCAGTGCCGCTCCAGTGCAAGATTGGATTCAATACTCTGTGTGTCACGGTTATCGACATGCTTCATGCCGTACTGAATGCGATAGTACTGGCGTAACACATCATCAAGCGGAATCTTGTAGCTGGCGGTGACACTCTGCTCCGGAGCAGAAATGGAGAAACTGCTGTCGAAGCTGTGACCAAGATCGTTAACCCACGGTTTTTTCCACTTCAGTGAGCCGCGCACTCCGACGTCGGTCGAATAGCCAATACCGGTTTCGATCTGGTTACGCGCCTGCGGGCTCAAACTGACATTGAGCGGCAGTTGCCGTCCCTGACCAAGCTGCGCTAAATCTGGTGCCACCACTACCGAGGAGAACCACTCGGTATTGGACAAATTCTGGTTGTACTCCCCAACCTGAGCCACCTGATACGGGTCGCCGGCCTTAAACGGGCTCAGTGAGCGCACCCGGTTTTCATCAATCTGACTGCCCTCAATCAAGGTTTCGCCAAACTGATAGCGAATACCGCTTTTATAGTGCAGATGCACGTAGGCCAGGTTCAGAGCGGGAGAGACTTCCAGGCGGCTGGTCACGAACTCACCGTCAAAGTAGCCTTTTTGCAACGCCAGATTCCGCAAGCCGGATTTGAGGCTGTCGTACTGACTGTGATTCAAAGGCTCGCCGACTTTGAGGCCACTGCGTTCAATCAGACGTTGGAAATCCGCATCATCCTGCGCCTCGCCTTCAATCCTAATATCAACCTGCTGCAGGCGCACCACTTCACCCGGCGTGATACGCAGCGTCATTGCGGCGTTAGGCTCGGTGACTTCAAAATCAAACTCTGGATGATAATAGCCCAGCGCATTGAGCGCTTCTGTCAGCGTATTTTCCAGGCGCGACTGAAAACGCAACTGAGTTGAATAGTCGGCGGACGGAATCGAAGAGAGGTAGGCGTCGGCATTACTTTTCAGCTCCCCCTCCAAGCCCTCGATCGTGAGATCAACATCGGCGAAAGAGGCAGCAGAATAAAGCAAAGCCGGGATTAGCGCTGGTAATAAATTTCGTCTCATGCTTAAGTTAGTGGCGTTGAACAGCAGTTAAGGTTTCACTAGTTGAGAATCATACCGACTATATGCAAATACGTCTGTATGAAAAGCGTCAATTATCCGGTCTTACTGTTGAATAGTCAGGATTTAACCCACATCCTGGCTATCGTCATACCGTCAGCGAATCAAAAGGATAAATCATGTTAGACAAACAAATGATGGTTAGCGCTGAAACCGCTTTACCCGGCCGCTCTACCCCTTTGAGTGTAGATGATACCCACTTCGTTAACCAAACCAGTCTGAGTGCCGCACCGGTTAACGGCCAGCAGCAAATTCTGCTGGGCATGGGCTGCTTCTGGGGTGCTGAGCGCCTGTTTTGGCAGATTGAAGGAGTCGTCTCAACATCGGTCGGTTATGCCGGTGGTTTTACCCCCAACCCGACGTATGAAGAAGTGTGTACCGGTCTGACCGGCCACAGCGAAGTGGTACGGGTGGTGTTTGACCCGCAGGTACTGCCGCTGGAGCAATTGCTGCGCGCGTTCTGGGAACGGCACGATCCGACTCAGGGCATGCGTCAGGGCAACGATCTCGGTACTCAATACCGCTCAGTCATTTATACGTACAGTGATGAGCAACAGGCCATTGCCGAGCAAAGCCAGGCCGATTACCAGTCACTGCTCAGCGAGCAGCAACGTGCTGTGATCACCACAGAGATTGCGCCAGCCGGCCCGTACTATTACGCCGAAACTTACCATCAGCAGTATCTGGCCAAAAATCCGCAAGGTTACTGCGGACTGGGTGGCACCGGAGTGTGTTTTCCACCTCAATAAGAGACTAATCCGGCTCGACCTTTAGTCTAATCAGGTTACCTGACACGCAATCCGGTAACCTGAATTTCTCAGCCAGCCACTTTCTATGCTATATCTTTTGGTGCTCAACCAAAGGAAAATATAATGAAAAATAAAACGCTTATCGCCATACTGCTGGCGTGCTCTCCCACCCTTGTCTCTGCTCACAACCTGCATATCGGCCAAACACTGCCCGAAGTGTCGGTACAGCAATACGGTGAAGTCATCCTCAACAATAACGATACCACTTTTCAAAGCTGGAACAGCCAGCAGATGGTCGGCAAAGTGCGGGTGATCCAGGCCATCGCCGGACGCAGCAGCGCGAAAGAACTTAACCAGCAACTGATGAGCGCCATCAGCGCGGCGAAGTTCCCGGCTGAGCAGTATCAGACCACCTCGATCATCAACCAGGATGATGCGATCTGGGGCACCGGATCGTTCGTTAAATCTTCCGCGCAGGACAGCAAAAAAGAGTACCCGTGGTCCTCGATAGTGCTGGATGAAGACGGCAACGTCGCCCGGAGCTGGGCACTGCAACCGGAATCTTCAGCCATCATAGTGCAGGATAAACGCGGCCAGATCCTGTTTGTGCATGAAGGCGCGCTGGATGACAGCCAGATAGAGCAGGTGCTGCAACTGGTGCAGCGTAATCTCTGACCATAATCTCACTTGCCTCTCCGGCTGATTGTTATAGTATAACAAGGTTAGGATAACCAGCGTCGGGTCAGTCATGCCGAAAAGCCTGTACAGCATACGAGTTCACAGCAGGAGCGTGGCGATAGTCGCGCTCCTGCTGACGCTATGGCTGATTGTTGCCGAGGTAAGTCACCAGCAGGACACTACGCCGTCTCATCACGCTCATCACCAATGCCAGTTGTTCAATGGCCTGCAACATGGTCTGGCCCAGGCTCTGCCTGAACTGGCGCCGTGTTCGGGCACCTCATATCTCCAGCCCGATAACCGGGTGGTACGGCTACCCCAGCCCCCGACTGACTATTGCGCCCGCTCACCACCGACTCTCGCTCTGCAGTACCTCTCGGCTTAACGCCGTTCACGTTTTCTATTTCAACATTATTGTTGCTCAGAGTAGGCGGCTACCCAGCGCCATCTGTGATGTGACGTAATGTGTTTCACTGCTTATTGACGGAGTCAAACCATGTTTAACCAAACCATGCTGGTTCTCAGCATCACTGCAGCGCTGTGCGGCAGTGCTTTCGCCCAATCCGAGTTTCGCCAGCATGACGCTCACGTTCACGGCCATGTTGAGCTCAATATTGCCCAGGATGGCCATGACCTGTTAGTCGAAATCACCGCGCCCGGCGCCGATGTCACCGGCTTTGAACATGCGCCGCAATCAGACAGCGAGATCAGACTGCTCAATCAGGCACTCGAGAATCTCAATCAGGCGGATTCGCTGTTTACCCTGAGTGAAGCTGGCTTATGCTCACTGCAACATGCTGACGTCGGCCATAATCTGGGCGGCCACCAGCCGCATCATGATGATGAACACCATGACCATGATGATCATGCCAGCCATGACGACCCGCACCATGCTGACGATGATGCGGATCATGCCCACCACAGTGAACACGGTGCGTTCACCATTCAATACCAGTATCACTGTGAGCAGATCAGCGACCTCAAACAGATAGAAACCCATTGGTTTGATTTATTCCCGTCCACACGCGAAATGCAGGTCAACCTGCTGACCGACAATAGGCAAACCGCGACGGAACTGACGCCGCAGCAAACCGTCATTTCACTGTAATAGGCATACGGGTAAGTGAGCACTTACCCGATTTTTCGCCAAGGAGACGTGATGAATCAACCCCATCTCTATTCTGCCGAGCAGGTGATTGCCCTGGAAAATGTGGTGTTCCGGTGGCCGGACACGGACCAGCCGACTCTGGATATCGCCGCACTCGCTGTCGCGGCCGGGCAGCATCTGTTCATTAAAGGGCCAAGCGGCTGTGGTAAATCCACGCTGCTCAGCCTGCTGACCGGTATCAATACTGCCGGCCAAGGCCGGGTCAGCCTGCTGGGGCAGGATTTGGCCCGGCTCAAGGCCAGCCAGCGCGATCGGTTCCGCGCTGACCATATCGGCTATATTTTCCAGCAGTTCAACCTGCTGCCCTATTTATCTGTGCTGGATAATGTCATTCTGCCGTGCCAGTTTTCCGCTCTGCGCAAGAGTAAAGTCTCCGGCGCACTGCAGGCTCGTGCCTGCGAACTGCTGGAGCGACTGCACCTGCCTCACGCCCTGCTGCACAAATCGGTGCTGGAGCTGAGTATCGGTCAGCAGCAACGGGTTGCGGCGGCGCGCGCCCTGATTGGCGAACCGCATCTGATTATTGCCGACGAACCGACCTCAGCCCTCGATCATGACAACCGCAGCGCATTTATTGATTTGTTACTGGAAGAGGTCAATCGCGCCGGTTCGACGCTGGTGTTTGTCAGCCACGACCCGACGCTGGAGTCATGCTTTGAACGAAGCATTCACTTACCTGTCATTAACCGCGCACGGGGGATGCAATGAGTGTCATCGCCAAATTAGCCTGGAAAAGTCTGCTCAACCGCAAACTGACCGCACTGCTGACCATACTGACCGTTGCCATTTCCGTGCTGCTACTGACCGGCGTAGAACGCATTCGAACCCAGGCCAAGAGCAGCTTTGCGAATACCATTTCCGGGACTGACCTGATTGTCGGTGGGCGCTCGGGCTCTGTGAACCTGCTGCTCTATTCGGTGTTTCGGATTGGCAACGCCACCAACAATATCGACTGGCAAAGCTACCGCGAATTCAGCCAGCATCCGGCGGTGAAGTGGGCAATCCCTATCTCACTCGGCGATTCACATCGCGGCTTTCGGGTCATGGGTACCAATCACAGTTATTTCGAACACTACCGCTTCGGAAGTAAGCAGTCACTTACTTTCAGCCAGGGCAGACAATTCAATGGCCTGTTTGAAACCGTGCTCGGTGCCGATGTGGCGAAAAAACTCGGCTACACCATCGGCAGCGAAATCATTATTGCCCACGGCATCAGTGATGTTGCCTTTGCCCGGCACGACAAGCTGCCGTTTAAAGTGGTCGGTATTCTGGCGCCGACCGGTACCCCGGTCGACAAAACCGTGCACGTCTCGCTGGCTGCGATTGAAGCCATTCATGTCGGCTGGCAGTCCGGTGCCCATCTGGGCAATACTCCGGATGCCAAGCAACTGGCTGAGCAGCAGTTTGAGCCACAACAGATCACTGCCATGTTGCTCGGACTTAAATCGAAAATTCAGACCTTTGCCCTGCAACGGGAAATCAACCAATACCGTCAGGAGCCGCTCAGTGCCATCTTACCTGGAGTCGCACTGCATGAGTTATGGGGCATGATGTCAGTGGCAGAACAGGCTTTGATGGCCGTGTCGGTCTTCGTAGTGGTCGCCGGGCTGCTTGGCATGCTGAGCAGCCTGTTGACCAGCTTGCAGGAGCGGCGGCGCGAGATGTCCATCCTGCGTGCGATGGGAGCGCGGCCAAGACACATCTTCAGCCTGCTGATCAGTGAGGCCGCTCTGCTGACTCTGGCCGGTATTGTGCTCGGAGTGCTTGGGCTGTATGCCCTGCTCGCGCTGGCGGCTCCGTTGATTGAAAGCCAGTACGGGATTCGTATCGATCTTGGCGCTATCAGCCGCCACGAATGGCAACTGCTGGGTTATGTGCAATGCGCCGGAATTGTGATAGGAATTGTACCGGCCTTGCGCGCCTATCGGCAGTCGCTCAGTGATGGGATGACCATCCGGCTGTAAGTGGCAGCCACCCGATAACGACACTGACAACATCCATCTTCGTCCCGGCGCTTAATCAGCCGGGACCACGACAAGGAACGACTATGAAAACGTGTTACCAGGCAATGTGCATACTGCTGCTCAGCCTCTGTGCGCCCGCCGCGTTGGCCAGCGATGATGTGCTCCAACTCGACTGGCTCGATTTGATCCCGCAAAACGAACGCAACCAGTTTGACCAGCAGGGATTACCCATGCCGGATCACAGCGGCAACGCCCAGGCCAAACAGTCTAAAATCGGCCATGTGCGCCCGGAGCTGAACGGCAGTAAAGTCAAAATTCCCGGCTTTGTTATTCCGCTCGAAGGGGATGAAAATACCGTGACTGAATTTCTGCTGGTGCCCTACTTTGGCGCCTGCATCCATGTGCCACCGCCGCCACCGAATCAGATTATTTATGTGAAGTTTCCGCAAGGTGCGCCCGTGCAGGAGCTGTGGGACATAGTGTATGTGGTGGGGACATTGAAAACAGACCCGGTCAGTCTCGAACTGGCTGAAAGTGGCTATACCCTGCAAGGGGACAACCTTGAGCCTTACGACGACATGTAATAGCGAGCTAACCAGCCATTCTTTGGGTTTAATGAAAGTTTTCGGTTAGCAAAAATGTTCAGTGAGCCAACGTTGTTAAGTTAGCACAAGTCTGGATTGGTTAAGAAAACCACCTGTTAATTGTGATGCTAAATCAGATATTTGGACAGATACGTCAGTACACCCAGGTAAATGACAAACAGTAAAACAATCGACAGGTGCTTGCGCATTCTGTTATCCCCGCACTCTTTCATACTCACCCCCAGCGCTAATGATTAACAATTTTAACAAACTATTATCATTCGTGGTAGCGCAAATTTGTCGATCGTAACTCTGGCTATCACCGCATATACAGGGTAGATTTTAACCTATGTGTGTCTCTGTATAAGTGCCCGAAAACATGGCCGATCCTAAACAATCCGTGCTGATCGAACACGAAACAACAACCGGCTCCGGCCAGGAAAAACGCTCCCATTATGTCAAAGACAGTGCTAACCGCATTATCGCGATTGCCCAGCAGCATGGCCTGGATGCTTTACTGAGCAGCGAGCCGGCCAAAAAGACACCCTTTGAGCGGGCCTTAAAACGCGAGCGCGATCGTAAAGAGCAGCGCCAGAAGAATCTTGAGCAAATCGTACGTCTGGCGCATGTTTCCTGTCGCAATGAAACAGCTGGAGAACCGGATCAGGACTGGCTGTATCGTTTTTTTGATATGGCCCAGGATATTCATAATTCATCGATGCAGCGCCTGTGGGCACAAGTACTCAAGCGCGAAGTGACTAATCCGGGTTTTACTTCGATGAAAGCGCTGCAGGTCCTGCAGGGTATGACTCCCAAAGAAGCGCAGATTTTGCAGCGTGCAGCCGCTCTGGCCTGCAGTTTCGGCACCGATAGCAGCCTGAAACTGCTATTTGGCCTCAAAGTTCAGCACAGTCTGTTCCGGCTGGGTAAACGGGAAAGCACCAATACCCTCAATATCGGTAACCATCAACTGCCCTACGCCAGCCTGCTGGTTTTGATCGAACTCGGCCTGTTGCACGCCAGCGAACTGGAGTCGGGAGAAATTGAAATCGATCCGCCCCTCAGTCTCAGTTATCAGGGTAAGCAGCTGTCGTTAAATGCCAACTCGCGCGGAGTGCGCCTGCTTTACTACCGCTTTTCACCGACCGGTAATGAGCTGTGCCGTCTGCTCGGTAATAAACCGAACATGAGTTATTACGATCAGCTGGTCGCGCTGCTGAGTCAGAAGTTTACCGTGCATAGCGACGCCAGCAGCAGTATTCACCATACGGTGTAAGTCAGCCGGAGCGCTGAGCCGAGATCAGAAACAAAAAATCAGGCCGGGGCCTGATTTCTCTATTTCACTCTGACTGAGCACTTGATGTCAGTGTTTGATCATCGCGCTGAGCGCTTGATGATCGCGCGTTGCGTCAACTCGGCCACACACTGCTCTACCAGCTCATCAATACTCTTATCTCCGGCCGGCAGATCGATTTCCGGATTCAGCGGCGCTTCGTAAGCTGAATCAATACCGGTGAAATTCGGGATTTCGCCAGCACGTGCTTTCTTGTACAGACCTTTCGGGTCGCGCTGCTCACACACTTCCAGCGAAGTGTTGACAAACACTTCGATGAACTCGCCTTCCGGCAGCAGGTCACGCACCAGCTGACGCTCAGCACGGTGCGGAGAAATAAACGCCGTCAGTACAATCAACCCCGCATCGGCCATCAGCTTGGCCAGCTCACCGATACGACGGATATTCTCGCGGCGATCCTGTTCCGAGAAGCCTAAATCGCCGCACAGACCGTGACGTACATTGTCACCATCCAGCAGGTAAGTGTGAAAACCCAGCTCAGCAAGGCGGTTTTCCAGTGCGCCAGCGACGGTTGATTTGCCTGCACCAGACAAACCCGTGAACCAGAGTACGGCCGGTTTTTGCTGTTTCAGCTCGGCACGAAAGTGCTTATCAACCGCATGTTGATGCCACACGATGTTTTCGTCTTTCACATTAGATGCGGTGCTCATAAGTCATCCTTCTGCACATTATTGATTGTAAAATTAAAATGGAAAAAATACTGGGATCAGGGTCAGCACCAGAGTGGAGTAGACCAGCGAAATCGGGATACCGATACGCACATAATCCGACATTTTGTAATTGCCTACGCTATAAACCAGCAGGTTGGTCTGATAACCGTAAGGCGAAATAAAACTGGCACTGGCACCAAACAGCACGGCCATGATAAATGGCATCGGATCGACACCGTAGCCGACGGCCATACTGTAGCCAATCGGGAATGCCAGTGCCGCGGCGGCGTTATTGGTAATCAGTTCCGTCAACACCAGGGTGACCAGATAGGTCGCCACCAGGGCACCAAATACACCCCAGCCGTTAAACGCCTGGATAAACAGCCCGCCCATCTCCTGCGATAATCCGGACGAGATCATCAACTGGGCAATGGAGAGTGCTGAGCCGACAATCACCACGATATCGAGCGGGAAGCGGCGCCGCAGCTCACTGACCTGTACGATGCCGCACACAAACAGCACTAATAAATACGCCAGCAGCCCTTTGATAATCGGCAAAACACCAAGCAGGGATGCAGCGATGACGGCGGCAAAGCCGAGCAATACCAGGCTGGATTTGCTGGTATCGAGTTTGGCACTCGAATCAAGATCGTTGATCAGCACAAATTCACGGCTGTTGGAACGGCGCTGAGCATCGAAACCTTTACCCGGAACCAGAACCAGAGTATCACCTGCGGTGAGGGTAATATTACCCAGCCCGCCTTCGAGACGCTCATGACCACGGCGAATGGCGACGACAACAGCATCAAAACGATCCCGGAAACGGCTCGATTTCAACGTGGTATTACAAAAACTGGCCGATGAGCTAACCACAACTTCAACAAAGTTCTGGCCATTGAGATGATGCTGGCCAAACAGGGTCAGCCCCTGAATCTCCTGCAGCGTGGAGACACTCTCAACATCGCCACAGAACAACAGACGGTCGCGCGCCTCAAGGATAAAATCCGGTCCGACCGAGCGGACGCTTTCGCCGTCACGAATCACTTCGGCCAGAAACAGTTTACGCAGCTCACGCAGATTATTTTCTGCGATGCTGTGCCCGACCAGAGGAGAGCCCGGCTCAACACTGGCCTCAAGAAAATAGGGTAAATCATCCTGACTCTGTTCATCATAGCTCGGCAGCAGATAGCTGAGCGGGATCAAGATGATCACACAACCCACCAACACGGCCAGGCCGATCAAAGACGGGGCGAAAAAGCCGAGGCTGGGTAGCCCGGCATCTTCGACAAAGCTATTGATGATCAGGTTGGTCGAGGTGCCGATCAAAGTCAGGGTGCCGCCAAAAATTGCGGTATAAGAAAGCGGGATCAACAAACGCGAAGGCGCATGTTGCTGGTTGCGTTTGATCGCTCCGATCAACGACACCACTACCGCCGTGTTATTCGTAAACGAGGATAAAAACGCGGTTGAGAACCCCAGCTTGGCGACAACCATGCCGAGATTACCTTCAGAAATATTACGGCTTACCCAGCTGACCAGACGCGTTTTTTCCAACGCCGTCGAAGCCAGAATAAGTAACACTAAAGTCAGTAAAGAAGCGTTAGTGAAATTCGCCGCCAGCTCGGTGACATCCATCATGCCAGTCATAAAAGCAGCAAATGCTGCGCCGGCAAAGATAAAGCTCGGCTTAATTCGTGTCACTAACAGACAGGTCACAATGCCCAGCAGAATCGCCAGTACCAGCCCTTGTTCCCACATAACGCTTCCCTCGATATGGGGGCAGTCACCTGCCCCCCATCACTGATCACTTAAGCAATTGACTCAGATCTTTGGCATCCCAGTGTGGGAAGTGCTTACGGATCAGCGCGTTGAGTTCCACTTCAAACGCAGAGAATTGGCCTTCGGCTTGCGCCACATTCTGCAGACTGTCACGCACCAGACCGGCACCGACAGTGACGTTAGTCAGACGGTCGATGATGATGAAACCACCGGTATCAGCACAATCCAGGTACTTGTCCAGTGCAACGGACTGATTAAAGGTCCATTCGCACAAACCGATACCGTTCAGTGGCAACTCTTCAGACTGGAAAGTGTCCAGATTGTTAATGTCGTACTGGTGGCGAACCGCAACGATCTGACCAACCGTCTTCATGCCTGCGATTTTCACATCGTATTCACGACCTGGTTTGAGCGGCTGCTCTGTCATCCACACCACATCCGCCAGCAGATGGTTGGTGCTGTCGACATGATCCTGCTCCAGCACAATCAGATCGCCACGGCTGATATCAATTTCATCCGCCAGAGTCAGCGTAACCGCCAGACCAGCGCTTGCTTGTGGCAGATCGCCATCGAACGTTACAATACGAGCAACGGTTGAAGTCTTGCCTGATGGCAGCACTTTAATTTTGTCGCCAACGCTGACTGCACCGGATGAGATGGTGCCGGCAAAACCACGAAAATCCAGGTTAGGACGGTTCACGTACTGCACTGGGAAGCGGAATTCACCGGTGCCTTTTTCCTGATCAACATCGACGGTTTCCAGCAGATCCAGCAGTGACGGACCTTGGTACCATGCCATGTTCTCGCTCTTATCCACCACGTTATCGCCTTCCAGCGCAGACAGTGGAATGATCTCGATGTTGGTTTCACCCTGCAGATGCTTCGAGAACTCCAGATACTGAGCGCGAATCTCTTCAAAACGCTCCTGCGAGTAGTCCACCAGGTCCATCTTGTTCACCGCAACGATGAAGTGCTTCAGACCCAGCAGGTTGGAAATGAACGAGTGACGACGCGTTTGATCCAATACGCCTTTGCGCGCATCGATCAGAATCACCGCCAGATCACAGGTCGACGCACCGGTCGCCATGTTACGGGTGTACTGCTCGTGTCCCGGTGTGTCAGAAATGATGAACTTACGTTTCTGAGTCGAGAAGTAACGGTACGCCACATCAATGGTGATGCCCTGCTCACGCTCGGCCTGCAGGCCGTCAACCAGCAGCGCCAGATCCGGACGCTCACCGGTGGTACCGACACGCTGGCTGTCGGAATGCACAGCGGCCAGCTGATCTTCATAAATTTGTTTTGAGTCATGAAGCAGACGACCGATCAGTGTACTTTTACCATCGTCTACCGAACCACACGTCAGGAATCTAAGTAGCGATTTATGTTGGTGTTGATTGAGGTAACCTTCAATACCTAGCTCAGCAAGTTGAGCTTGAACTGCACTATTCATTTTCTTTCCTTAGACCCTTAGAAGTAACCTTGACGTTTTTTCATTTCCATCGATCCTGACGAATCGTGGTCGATCGCACGGCCCTGACGCTCACTTGAGGTGGCAACCAGCATTTCTTCGATGATTTCCGGCAACGTTTTCGCTTCCGACTCCACCGCGCCGGTCAGCGGGTAACAACCCAAAGTACGGAAACGTATGCTCTTATGCTGGATCTCTTCACCCGGCTTCAGTTTCATACGGTCATCATCAACCATGATCAGCATGCCATCACGCTCAACCACAGGACGCACATCCGACAGGTACAGAGGAACGATTTCAATGTTTTCCAGGTAGATGTATTGCCAGATATCCAGCTCGGTCCAGTTCGATAGTGGGAAAACACGGATGCTCTCGCCTTTATTGATCTGACCGTTGTAAGTTTTCCACAGCTCTGGACGCTGGTTTTTTGGATCCCAGGTATGGTTCTTGTCACGGAATGAATAAACACGCTCTTTGGCACGCGATTTCTCTTCATCACGACGGGCACCACCGAACGCAGCATCAAAACCGTATTTGTTCAGCGCCTGCTTCAGACCCTGGGTTTTCATGATGTCAGTGTGCTTAGAAGAACCGTGGTCAAACGGGTTGATCCCCATCGCCAAACCTTCCGGGTTTTTGTGTACCAACAGTTCGAAACCGTATTTCTTCGCCGTTGCATCACGGAACGCGATCATGTCGCGGAATTTCCAGTCGGTATCAACGTGTAACAGAGGGAATGGGATCTTGCCCGGATAAAACGCTTTACGCGCCAGATGAAGCATGACCGACGAATCTTTACCGATCGAATACATCATCACTGGGTTGGCAAATTCGGCAGCCACTTCACGAATGATGTGGATACTTTCTGCCTCAAGCTGTTTTAAATGGGTTAAGCGTTGTTGATCCATTTTGCGTGCTTCCTTTTAGCTGCCTGGTGGCTTGAAAGACCCCTGCGGGTCTCGCAATTTGAATTATGTTTGTTATGCAATTTGGGTAGACGGCGCGGTATTGTCACCAAACCACGTCAGTTTGTTGGCCAAAGTCACCACTTCGCCAATCACAATCAGTGACGGTGACTCAGCGTTAGCGGCCAACTGCGGCAGTTCACTGAGCTGACCGCGAAACACTTTCTGGGTTGACTGAGTCCCACGCTCAATAATCGCGATCGGCGTCCCGGCACTGCGGCCATGCTCAATCAATTGCTGCGCTATGGTGCTGGATTTCATCAGTCCCATATAAATCACCAGCGTTTGCTGGCTGCGAGCCAGGGTTGACCAGTCCATTTCAGCCGCGGCTTCCGCTTTGAGATGACCGGTAATAAACAGCGCCGACTGCGCATAATCTCGGTGAGTTAGCGGAATGCCCGCATAGGCTGTTGCGCCAGCAGCGGCTGTAATGCCGGGAATCACCTGAAATGACACTCCCGCATCGAACAGCACTTCCAGCTCTTCGCCGCCACGACCAAACATAAACGGATCGCCGCCTTTGATGCGTACGACACGATGACCTTGTTTGGCAAACTCAACCAACAGCTGGTTGGTTTTCTCCTGCGGCACACTGTGGTGACCGGCACGTTTGCCCACGCACACCAGAATGGTCTCATCCGGGATCAATGCCATGATGTCGTCAGAAACCAGGTAGTCGTACAACACCACATCAGCCTGTTGCAGATAGCTCAGTGCTTTAACCGTCAACAGTTCAGGATCGCCAGGGCCGGCACCAACCAGAGCGACTTCACCAGCTTGCAGCTGGCTGCGAGCAATACGCTTAAACGCGTCCGGTTGCTTACCTGATTCAATCGCCACTAAACGTGGTGTTTTATGTTGCAGCGTTGACACCGTTTCTGAGCCCGCCATGTTCGTCATCCCTTACCCGATTAATGCTTGCATTATGGGCAGTTCTTGTTATTACCTGAAATTCTAAAATTTCATTTTTTATTCGAAAAACTGATATAGGACTGGCACATTTGCAGCATCACGGTAAATTTGAGTAACAAAATCGTGACTATCTGGTTACACAGCGATGAAGTGTGAACAGCAACAAATCGCTTGCTAAGCCTTGCTGCAACAGGGGGTGGTTGTGTGACACCAGCCACAAAGTCGCCCTTGGTGAGCGTGATGGATACAAGCATAGAGACAGTGCTGTGGTGTGGAAATGACTCGAAACCAAGCCTGACGTTAGGCTAAAATACGTCAAAATTTCATGCTGCCCGACCCGTGCCCGGCGGACAAAGCATTAGCCAGTCAAACCAGAATCTGGTCTAAACACATTAATCCCTCTGCTTCATCGCTGGCACATAATCGCTTAACAAGGACATCCGATGGCATTGCCGCACGATACGATTTCACAGCAATTTTATCAGCAGATGCAACAAAACGGTTTCAGTGAAACACAAATTGAGCAGCTGCTGGACGGTGCTTTTCCGCTTGAACTGCCAACCCGGCACATACTGATTAATCAGGGCGAAATGCCAAGCCACTTTTACTTCGTCAGCCAGGGAATCTGCCACGCCAGTTATCTGACTGAGCAGGGTAAGGAATTCAGTAAAGAGTTTTACTGGGAGGAGGACTGGATTATCGGTTTTGAAAACCTGATTGAGAATACGCCATCGCCCTACTTACTAGAGACACTGACGCCGGTCGTTTTGTTATGCCTGCCACTGCAACACCTGCATCAGTGGCGCAGTGAAGCACACCCGTTATACCTCAAGCTGCTGGAAACCCAACTGATACATAAAGAGCATAAAGAAAGAGTCATGTTACTGCTGCGACCAGAGCAACGATATCAGGCGATGTGCGAGCAGTTTCCTGACTTAATTCCGCGCATCAGCGACAGCCTGATCGCTGCCTATCTGGGGATAACCCCCATCAGTCTCAGCCGGATTAAAGCCCGGCTGAGAGTAAAGTAAGCGGTTTACTTGACCAGACGGGCGCGGAATTGGCGGCCTTTGATCTTACCGTTGGCGAGGATCTGCAGTGCCTGCTTGGCCACTTTCTTACTGACCGCCACATAGGCACGCATTGGCATCAGATTGATCTTACCGATCTGATCCGCTGTCAGCGCACCGCCGGCGGTCAGCGCACCCAGAATATCACCCGGACGCACTTTCTGCTTCTTACCGCCATCGATCTGAATGGTCACCATGCCAGCCTGATACGGCTCGGCACCTGCTTTCACTGCCGGCAATACCGCCGGGCTGATCGCGATATCCATGTATTCATCAATCTGTGCCACGCGGTACATTTCATTGTCACTGAAGAAGCTGAACGCCAGGCCTTTGCTGCCCGCACGGCCGGTACGGCCGATACGGTGCACGTGCACTTCCGGATCACGTGACAGTTCAAAGTTGAACACCGCATCCAGATTATCAACATCAAGGCCGCGCGCCGCCACATCAGTGGCCACTAAGATGGAAATACTTTTGTTGGCAAACTGAACCAGTGCCTGGTCGCGCTCACGCTGCTCCATATCACCATGCAGCTCAACCACACTAAAGCCTTTATGATGTAACTCATCGGCCACATTCTGCACTTCGCGTTTGGTATTACAGAACACCACCGCCGATTCAGGTTGATGATTAAGCAGTAAGGTCTCCAGCGCCGCATCACGCGCTTCGGTTCCGTCCAGCTTGTAAAACAACTGCTGAATACTAGACGTATCATGCGTCGCTGCCACTTTGATCATCAGTGCATCATGCGTGACGGACTGAGCAATATTCGCAATTGCTTTCGGATAAGTGGCACTGAACAACAGCGTCTGGCGCTGTTTTGGTGCCGCGCCGATAATAGCATCCAGCGCTTCCTGGAAACCCATTTCCAGCATACGATCCGCTTCATCCAGCACCAGAGTATTGAGCTCAGACAGATCGATGCGTCCTTTACTCAAGTGATCAAGAATACGGCCCGGAGTGCCGACCAGAATGTGTGCACCATGCTCCAGTGAGCCAATCTGCGGGCCCATCGGCATTCCCCCACACAGGGTCAGTACTTTGATATTGTGAATTGCGCGGCCCAGGGTACGGATATCAGTCGCGACCTGATCAGCCAGTTCGCGGGTCGGACACAACACCAGAGCCTGCACACGGAAGCGTTTCACGTTCAGATTAGATAACACACCCAGACCAAACGCCGCGGTTTTACCTGAGCCGGTCTTACCCTGACCAATCACGTCCTGGCCTTGCAAGATAGCCGGCAATGACTGGGCCTGAATCGGCGTCATTTGAGTAAACCCCATAGTATCGAGGTTAGAAAGTAGTTCAGGCTTGAGATTCAAGGCAGAAAAAGAGGTGGAGGTCACAGGAGTGTCCTTAGTCAGACGAAAAAACGAGCGGCTATTATCGTTATTTTGCCCCGGATCACCAGTGAATATTAATTTAATTTTTTATTCTGCTTCGTTCTTAACTTTTGTTAATGCCAGGCGCAGGGTGCGCTGCTACAGTGAGCGCCATTTCAATACAAGGAGTTATTCATGATCACCTGGCAATGCCTCACTTTTGACCAACTCAGTACTTTTCAGCTCTATCAATTACTGCAATTACGGGTCAATGTCTTCGTTGTGGAACAAACTTGCCCTTACCCGGAACTGGACAATAAAGATCATGCCCCCGGCGCCTGCCATCTGCTCGGTTACCAGGCAGAACAACTGGTGGCCTGCGCCCGCCTGCTGCCTCCCGGCGTCAGCTATGACAACGCCAGCATCGGCCGGGTTGCAACCCTGCAATCCGCGCGCGGCAACGGACTCGGGCATGACTTGCTCAGCCAGGCTTTAACGCATTGCCAACAGTTGTGGCCACAGCAGGCGATTGAGATCAGCGCCCAGGCTCACTTACAGGCATTTTATCGCCAGCACGGGTTTGTCACCACGACCGATATTTACCTCGAAGACGACATCGAACATGTCGGCATGCTGCGCAGCGTATGAGCCCTGTCCGGGCTGTACTGGTTTAATGAACAACCGGGTCAACTGATCTGGTTTGGAATAGGGATGATCATTGTGCCGCTGGCCCCCAAAGTCGCCCAGCGACAGGTTAAGCATATCGCAAGCTATTTACTGCGGCCAAATCCACCGTCAGACAAACGGAAAAACATCACCGACTGATTGTTTTTCTCTAGCTGTAAAATGTCGAGCTTGCCGTCTTTCGACAGTTTAAAACGGATCAACTGGCCTGCGCGGATCTGACTCAGCGGCTTATCGCTGCCTTCGATTTTAACCAGATCATTGAGATCAGCCATCGACAGATCATTATTACGAAATACCTGCGACAGGGTATCACCACTTTGCACTATATACTCACGCCAGGCGGTACTCTGTATCTGGCCAGGAGTCTGAGCCTGAGGCGTATTCTGTTGCTGCTCTTCACTCAAGCCACGGGTATTCACATTGACCGCAACGCGCTGAATTTGACCCGAAAGCGGCTCTGCAGCGGTGTCTTGCACCGCATCATCCGCCCCCTCTGGTAACGGGATCACCATCAGAATCAATACGACCGGCACCAAAACCATCAGTGCGCGCTGATGCAGCTTAGGTAAACGCTGCCACAACTGCACGCTACGTTGCTGATATTCACGCCAGTCAATAGAGTCCCACTGGTTCTGAACCAAGGCAAGATAATCGGTCTGCTGCTTCTTCTTGTGTCGACGATTCATTTTCATCCGTCCATAAATTCCTTGCCACAGTATAAAAACTCACGTGCCGAGAGTATAGGGGCTTGCCGCTGATCTGCTAAAGGTTGACATAATCCTGATGTTTTTTGGCCGGGATTCTGCGCTCAATCACACCTTAAACCTCAATTGTAACGAATTCAGCCTGAACGTTTCATCCCCCGGACGAAACTGTTATCCTGTGGGCTTTATTTGACACGACAAAGAGTGACTTTTATGTCTGAAGTAAAATTTGAAACTGTAGAGCAAAAAGCTAGCTACGGTATCGGTCTGCAAATGGGCCAACAACTGGCAGGTAGCGGTCTGGAAGGACTGAGTGTTGACGCGATCGCAGCGGGTATTGCCACTGCACTGGTTGGCGACATGCCAGCTATCGAAATCGACGAGATCAACCAGGCTCTGCAAGCTCTTCACATGCGCGCTGAAGAAACTCGCCAGGAAGTAGCAAAAGCTGCAGCGGCTGAAGGCGAATCTTTCCTGAAAGACAACGCTCTGCGCCCTGAAGTCACCGTACTGGAATCTGGTCTGCAATACGAAGTGATCAGCCAGGGTGAAGGCGAAATCCCAACGGCAGACAAAGCGGTACGTGTACACTACCACGGTCAACTGGTTGACGGCACAGTATTCGACAGCTCAGTCACTCGTGGCCAGCCTGCTGAATTCCCGGTAACCGGTGTAATCAAAGGTTGGGTAGAAGCGCTGCAACTGATGCCTGTTGGCTCAAAATGGAAACTGTACGTTCCTCAAGATCTTGCTTACGGTGAACGTGGCGCAGGCGCGGCAATCCCTCCATTTGCTGCCCTGGTATTCGAAGTGGAACTGCTGGATATCCTGTAATCCAACGAATTCGCAAAAAATTGACATCAAGCGGCGCCCAGCGCCGCTTTTTTTTGGCTAGAATGAAGGTCACTGAGCCTAAAGTTAAGGAATGGCACTCATCTATGAAACGCTCCATTGTCTCCGCGCTGGTGCTCAGCACCGTTTTCAGCGCACCCAGCTTTGCATTTCTCAATTTCGGCAGCAAAGATCAAAGCAACGACCTCGCCAGCATGGTCAGCAGCACGCTCAATCAGGCCGAAAGTAACTCGAGCTTGATCACCCAGGTGACCAACCAACTACCAGTCTCGCCACAACAAGCCACCGGTGGGGTTGGCGCGATGTTATCGCTGGCCCAAAATCAGCTCTCAGAAAGCAACAGCGAAGAGCTGGGGCAACTGTTACCCGGCATGGATCAGTTAACCAATCTGAATTTGTCTGGCAGCAAGGATACGTTATCGGGCCTGAATAGCCTCAGTGCAGTCAATGATGTGTTCAAAGGATTGGGCCTTGACCCAAGCATGATTAGTCAGTTTGCACCGCTGGTGCTGCAGTACCTGACCAGCCAGGGTGCCAGTGATGGTCTGCTCGGCTCGTTGAGCCAATTGTGGGGAACGTCATCAGCGAATTGATGAGAGTGCACACCCAACAGAAATGTTGAGTGTGCATATCAGAATCTGCAGATACAAAAAAGCCGAGCTTACGCTCGGCTTTTTTAATCGCGAACCGATTACTCAGCAGCAGCTTCTTCAGCAGCTTCTGGGCGATCTACAAGCTCAATGTAAGCCATTGGAGCTTTATCGCCGGCACGGAAACCACACTTCAGAATGCGAGTGTAGCCGCCTTGACGTGCAGCGAAACGTGGACCAAGTTCGTTAAATAGTTTAGCAACGACTTCGTTGTCACGAGTACGTGCAAATGCCAGACGACGGTTAGCAACACTGTCAGTCTTAGCTAGTGTAATCAAAGGCTCAACTACGCGACGTAGCTCTTTAGCTTTTGGCAAAGTAGTCTTGATAACTTCATGACGTACTAGAGAGCTAGCCATGTTGCTGAACATCGCTTTGCGATGACTGCTGTTGCGGTTGAGTTGACGACCACTCTTACGATGGCGCATGACCAAATCCTTCTAACTAGTATCGATTAATCTTCAGCGATGGACGCTGGCGGCCAGTTTTCCAGGCGCATGCCCAGAGAAAGACCACGTGATGCAAGCACGTCTTTAATCTCTGTAAGAGATTTCTTACCAAGGTTAGGCGTTTTAAGTAGCTCAACCTCAGTGCGCTGTACTAGATCACCGATGTAGTGAATCGCTTCTGCTTTCAGACAGTTAGCAGAGCGAACTGTTAGTTCAAGATCGTCTACAGGACGCAGTAGGATCGGATCGAATTCAGGCTTCTCTTCTTTCTCCTCAGGAACACGTACATCACGAAGATCTACGAATGCATCCAGTTGTTCAGCAAGAATAGTTGCTGCACGACGGATAGCTTCCTCAGGTTCAAGAGTACCGTTTGTTTCCATATCGATAACAAGCTTGTCCAGGTCAGTACGCTGCTCAACACGTGCTGCATCAACAGAGTAGGCAATTTTGTCTACTGGGCTGAATGTAGCATCGACAAGCAGACGACCAATTGGACGCTCATCTTCTTCAGTATGGATACGCGCAGAAGCTGGAACATAACCACGACCACGTTCAACTTTGATACGCATTGCGATCTCAGCGTTGTCATCCGTTAAGTGACAAATAACGTGTTCAGGGTTTACGATCTCTACATCACCATCATGGGTGATGTCACCTGCAACCACAGGGCCCGAGCCTGATTTGTTCAGTGTAATGAACACTTCATCTTTGCCTTCGGCAACGCGAACTGCCAGACCTTTCAGGTTCAGTAGAATCTCAAGGATATCTTCCTGAACACCTTCTTTGGTGCTGTATTCGTGAAGTACGCCTTCAATCTCTACTTCTGTTACGGCACAACCCGGCATAGAAGATAGAAGAATACGGCGAAGTGCATTACCAAGAGTATGGCCGAAACCACGCTCTAATGGCTCAAGAGTTACTTTTGCGTGTGTCGTGCTGATTTGTTCGATATCAACAAGACGTGGCTTAAGAAATTCTGTTACAGAACCCTGCATTGTGTCCTCTCTTTAGTTTAAACCTTACTTAGAGTAAAGCTCGACGATCAATTGTTCGTTGATGTCAGCTGATAGATCAGAACGTTCAGGCAAACGCTTGAAAGTACCTTCCATCTTGCTTGCATCTACTTCAATCCAAGTTGGTTTTTCGCGTTGTTCAGCAACTTCAAGAGCCGCTTTTACGCGAGATTGCGCTTTCGCTTTCTCACGGATTGCAACAACGTCGTTGGCCGCAACATTGAAAGAAGGAACGTTTACAACTTTACCGTTAACCAGGATAGCTTTGTGGCTAACCAGCTGACGTGCTTCTGCGCGAGTTGCGCCAAAGCCCATACGGTAAACTACGTTGTCCAGACGACCTTCAAGAAGCTGAAGTAGGTTCTCACCAGTGTTACCTTTAAGGCGAGCTGCTTCTTTGTAGTAGTTACGGAATTGTTTTTCTAGAACGCCGTACATACGACGAACTTTTTGCTTCTCGCGAAGCTGAACGCCATACTCAGATAGACGACCGCGACGTGCGCCGTGTACACCTGGTGCGTTATCGATTTTACACTTGGTATCAATCGCACGAACGCCTGACTTAAGGAACAAGTCAGTACCTTCGCGGCGGCTAAGCTTCAGCTTAGGACCCAAATATCTTGCCATGATCTTTCTCCAATGTTCCCAGAAACGTTAAACGCGACGTTTCTTAGGTGGACGACAACCGTTATGAGGGATTGGTGTCGCATCTACGATGTTTGTAATGCGGAAACCAGCGGCGTTCAGTGCACGAACAGTAGATTCGCGACCTGGACCAGGACCCTTAACCATAACTTCCAGATTCTTCAGACCGTATTCTTTGGCCATTTCAGCACAACGTTCAGCAGCAACCTGTGCAGCGAACGGAGTTGACTTACGAGAACCACGGAAACCTGAACCACCTGCGGTAGCCCATGCTAGAGCATTACCTTGACGGTCAGTAATGGTTACGATTGTGTTGTTGAAAGATGCGTGGATATGCGCTACGCCATCAGCAACTTGCTTGCGTACACGCTTACGTGCGCGAGTTGGTTGTTTAGCCATTGTACTCTACCCTTCCCGATTACTTTTTGATCGGCTTACGCGGACCCTTACGGGTGCGAGCATTGGTTTTAGTACGCTGTCCACGTAGTGGTAGACTGCGACGGTGACGAAGACCACGGTAGCAGCCAAGGTCCATAAGACGCTTGATGTTCATGGATACTTCACGACGTAGATCACCCTCTACAGTGTACTTAGCTACACCATCACGCAGTAGATTGATCTGATCTTCTGTTAGTTCACTGATCTTAACATTTTCAGCGATACCCACTTCAGCTAGGATAGCTTGAGAGCGAGTCTTACCGATGCCGTAAATCGCGGTAAGCGCGATTACTGCATGTTTTTGATCAGGAATGTTAATGCCTGCTATACGGGCCACTATTCACTCCTAGTACTTTCTATAAAAGAATTATCCGCAGCAAAGCCCGTAGAGGATACGCTGCGGGATACTACTTCTTTTGCACGCAAAAGGTAGGCCGAGGAATATACTCGACCAACCCTTACTTTTCAAGTAAAAATTTCTGCTTATTAGCCTTGGCGTTGCTTGTGCTTTGGCTCACTGCAAATCACGCGAACGACACCGTTACGCTTGATAACTTTACAGTTACGGCAGATTTTTTTAACGGAAGCACGAACTTTCATTGCTAAACTCCGTAAATCTCTCTGAATGGCGACCTGTTAACGGCCATAACCTTTCAGATTTGCCTTTTTCAACACAGAATCATATTGATTTGACATCATATGAGTCTGTACCTGTGCCATAAAGTCCATGATTACGACAACTACAATCAGTAGTGATGTGCCGCCGAAGTAGAAACGTACGTTCCAAGCGACCATCATGAACTCAGGGATCAGACAGATGAAAGTAATGTATAGCGCACCGGCTAAGGTTAAGCGAGTCATTACTTTATCAATGTACTTAGCTGTCTGTTCGCCTGGGCGGATACCGGGTACGAATGCACCAGACTTCTTCAAGTTATCTGCTGTTTCGCGAGGGTTAAACACCAACGCAGTATAGAAGAAACAGAAGAAAATAATCGCTGCTGCATAAAGCATTACATACAGCGGTTGACCCGGGCTCAGAGCCAAAGACACATCAGTTAGCCAACCAAATGTGCTGCTCTCGCCGTTCTGACCAAACCACTGAGCCAGTGTTCCTGGGAACAGGATAATGCTCGATGCGAAAATCGCAGGGATAACACCCGCCATATTAATTTTCAATGGCAAGTGAGTGCTTTGCGCTGCAAAAACTTTACGACCCTGTTGACGCTTCGCGTAGTTAACGACGATTCGACGCTGACCACGTTCCATGAACACAACGAAGTAAATAACAGCAAAAGCTACCACTGCAATTAACAGTAGAAGAAGTACATGCAGTTCACCTTGACGCGCTTGCTCGATTGTCTGACCGATTGCTTGTGGCAATCCAGCAACGATACCTGCAAAGATTAGTAATGAAATACCATTACCAATTCCACGCTCTGTAATTTGTTCACCTAACCACATCAGGAACATGGTGCCGGTTACTAAACTCACGGTAGCAATTAGCGTAAACATGGTTTGGTTGATAACAACCAGATTGTCGACCATGTTTGGTAAGCCGGTTGCAATACCAATAGCCTGGAAACATGCAAGTACAAGCGTGCCGTAACGCGTATATTGGCTAATCTTACGACGGCCTGCCTCACCCTCTTTCTTGAGTTCGGCTAACGCTGGATGAACTACAGTCAGCAACTGGACAACAATAGATGCCGAAATATACGGCATGATGCCCAGTGCGAATATAGATGCACGCGAAAGTGCACCACCAGAGAACATGTTAAACATCTCAATGATGGTGCCTTTTTGCTGTTCGAACAAATCGGCAAGTACAGCAGCGTCAATACCAGGGATTGGCACAAAAGAGCCTGCTCGGAATACTAGAAGCGCACCCACTACGAATAATAAGCGCGACTTCAGCTCACTTAAGCCGCTCTGAGCACTACGAAAATCTTGTCCTGGTTTCTTAGCCATCTGTACCTCAATCCTCGAGATTATTCCTCGATTTTACCGCCTGCAGCTTCGATTGCAGCTTTAGCGCCTTTAGTTACGCGCAGACCTTTTACAGTCACTGCTTTGTTGATCTCGCCAGAAAGAA
Organism: Vibrio sp. H11; assembly: GCF_004804295.1. Lineage (NCBI taxonomy): Bacteria > Pseudomonadati > Pseudomonadota > Gammaproteobacteria > Vibrionales > Vibrionaceae > Vibrio > Vibrio sp. H11. The sequence continues at coordinate 87,664 of NZ_SSHN01000006.1, forward strand.
CGATTTTTGCAAACTCGATGTTTTTAGTCACCAGGTTTGCCGCTTTCAGGCTGTTTAGATCAACTACGTCACCAGTTACTTTCGCCAGTTCAGACAGACGAATTTCAGCAGACACTAGGCTCTTACGAGAAGTGAAACCGAATTTTGGTAGACGTTGTTTCAGAGGCATCTGACCGCCTTCGAAACCTGGACGAACTTTACCGCCAGAACGTGACTTTTGACCTTTGTGGCCACGGCCACCAGTTTTACCAAGGCCAGAACCGATACCACGGCCTACACGCTTCTTAGAAGGTTTAGAACCAGCAGCCGGTGATAGAGTATTCAAAAACATTATGATTACTCCTCAACTTTAACCATGTAGTAAACCTTGTTGATCATACCGCGTACGCACGGAGTATCTTCAAGTTCTACTGTGTGGTTGATTTTACGAAGACCTAGACCGCGCAAAGTAGCTTTGTGCTTCGGTAGGCGACCAATTGAGCTTTTAGTTTGAGTTACTTTAATAGTTGCCATGGTGTTCTTACTCCGAAATAGATTCAACAGTTAGACCACGTTTAGCCGCAACCATTTCTGGTGACTTAACATCTACTAGAGCGTCGATCGTTGCACGAACGATGTTGATAGGGTTCGTAGAACCGTATGCTTTAGACAGAACGTTATGTACACCCGCAACTTCAAGTACTGCACGCATCGCACCACCTGCGATTACACCAGTACCTTCTGCAGCTGGCTGCATGTAAACTTTAGAGCCCGAGTGGCGACCTTTCACCGGGTGGTGAAGAGTACCTTCGTTAAGCGCGATAGTAACCATGTTACGACGTGCTTTTTCCATTGCTTTTTGAATCGCTGCAGGTACTTCACGGGCTTTACCGTAACCGAAACCTACACGACCGTTACCGTCACCAACTACAGTCAGTGCAGTGAAGCTCATGATTCGACCACCTTTAACCGTTTTAGAAACGCGGTTAACGGCGATTAGCTTTTCTTGCAAATCATTCGCTTGAACTTGTTGTTCTTTAGCCATCTTCCAACCCTACCTTAGAATTTCAGACCAGCTTCGCGAGCAGAGTCTGCCAGCGCCGCTACTCGACCGTGGTATTGGAAACCGGAACGATCAAATGCAACAGCTGATACGCCTTTCTCAAGCGCACGCTCTGCAATAGCTTTACCTACTGCTTTAGCTGCATCGATGTTACCAGAGTATTTCACTTGCTCACGGATCGCTTTTTCTACAGTAGAAGCTGATGCGATAACCTCAGAGCCGTTCGCTGCGATTACCTGAGCGTACACGTGACGAGGAGTACGGTGTACAACTAGGCGAGTCGCACCCAGTTCTGCAATCTTACGACGTGCACGTGTAGCACGACGGATGCGAGATGCTTTCTTATCCATAGTGTTACCTTACTTCTTCTTAGCTTCTTTAGTACGCACATTTTCATCTGCGTAACGAATACCTTTACCTTTGTAAGGCTCAGGCGCGCGGTAAGAACGAATGTCAGCCGCAACTTGACCAACTACTTGCTTATCAGCACCAGTCAGTACAATTTCAGTTTGGCTTGGACATTCAGCTTTAACACCCGCTGGCAGCTCGTGCTCAACAGGGTGAGAGAAGCCCAGGGTCAGACCTACAGCGTTGCCTTTGATAGCAGCACGGTAACCTACACCCTTAAGAACTAGCTTCTTAGTAAAGCCTTCAGTAACACCAACAACCATGTTGTTAACCAGAGCGCGAGCAGTACCTGCTTGAGCCCATGCGTTAGCAACACCTTCAGCTGGGCCGAAAGTTAGGTTGTTTTCTTCCTGTGCGATCACTACGCCGTTGTGAATAACGCGAGTTAGTTCACCTTTAGCGCCTTTAACAGTGATCTCTTGGCCGTTTAGTTTCACCTCTACGCCAGCTGGAATAGCGACAGGTGCTTTAGCAACACGAGACATGTTCTACTCCTTAAAATTAAGCTACGTAGCAAATGATTTCACCGCCAAGACCTGCTTTACGAGCAGCGCGGTCTGACATCAGACCCTTGGAAGTGGAAACAACAGCAACACCAAGACCGCCCATCACTGATGGCAGCTCGTCTTTCTTCTTATAAACACGAAGACCTGGACGAGAAACGCGCTTGATTTGCTCGATTACTGGTTTCGCTTGGAAATACTTAAGAGTGATTTCCAGCTCAGGTTTTGCTTCGCTTTCAACAGCGAAGTCAACGATGTAACCTTCAGCTTTCAGTAGTGCAGCGATTGCAACTTTCAGCTTTGAAGAAGGCATTTTAACAGCAACTTTGTTTGCTGCCTGACCGTTACGAATACGGGTCAGCATATCCGAAATCGGATCTTGCATGCTCATAAACTTTACTCCAAATGATTAAGTGGCAATTACCAGCTAGCCTTACGAAGTCCAGGAATCTCGCCTTTCATGCAAGCTTCACGAACTTTAATACGGCTCAGACCGAACTTACGTAGGTAACCGTGTGGACGACCAGTTTGGTTACAACGGTTGCGCTGACGTGATGCACTTGAATCACGTGGAAGAGATTGCAGAGTCAGAACTGCATTCCAACGATCTTCTTCAGATGCGTTTACATCGCTGATGATAGCTTTTAGCGCTGCACGCTTTTCTGCGAACTTAGCTACTAGCTTTGCACGTTTTTCTTCACGTGCTTTCATTGATTGTTTAGCCATAACAGTAACCCTTCACCTTACTTACGGAATGGGAAGTTAAAGGCAGCCAGCAGAGCACGGCCTTCCTCATCGTTTGCAGCAGACGTCGTGATAGTGATATCAAGACCGCGCACACGATCGACTTTATCGTAGTCGATTTCCGGAAAGATGATTTGCTCGCGAACGCCCATGCTGTAGTTACCGCGGCCGTCAAAAGACTTAGCGCTAACACCGCGGAAGTCACGTACACGTGGTAGAGCGATTGCAATTAAGCGCTCCAGAAAATCCCACATGCGTTCGCCACGCAAGGTTACTTTACAACCAATTGGGTAGCCTTCACGAATTTTGAAACCAGCAACAGATTTACGCGCTTTAGTGATCAGTGGCTTTTGACCAGAAATGGTTGCCATGTCAGATGCTGCGTTTTCCAGTAGTTTCTTATCGTTGATTGCTTCACCAACGCCCATATTGAGGGTGATTTTCTCAATTCTAGGGACTTGCATGACGCTTGTGTAACCGAACTGTTTGGTCAGTTCAGCGACTACAGACGACTTGTAGTAATCATGCAGTTTCGCCATAGTAGAACTCCAAATTACTTCTAATTAGTTAGAAACGGTTTCGTTGTTAGACTTGAAGAAACGAACTTTCTTGCCGTCTTCGAAACGAAAACCGATACGGTCCGCTTTACCAGTAGCTGCGTTGAAGATAGCCACGTTAGAAACGTCGATCGCTGCTTCTTGCTCTACGATACCGCCTTGGATACCTAGTGCAGGAACAGGTTTCTGGTGTTTCTTAACAAGGTTGATACCTTCTACGATAACTTTACCAGTTGCTAGAACCTTAGTTACTTTACCTTTCTTGCCTTTGTCTTTACCAGCAAGAACGATCACTTCGTCATTACGACGGATTTTAGCTGCCATTTTATTGCCGCTCCTTACAGAACTTCTGGAGCCAGTGAAACAATCTTCATGAATTTCGCAGTACGAAGTTCACGAGTCACTGGACCAAAGATACGTGTACCGATTGGTGCCTCGGTGTTGTTGTTCAACAGCACACAAGCATTACGGTCGAAGCGAATGACAGAACCGTCTGGTCGACGTACGCCTTTACGGGTGCGAACTACCACCGCCTTCAGTACATCACCTTTCTTCACTTTACCGCGTGGAATTGCTTCTTTCACGGTAACTTTGATGATGTCGCCCACATGAGCGTAACGACGGTGAGAGCCACCCAGAACCTTAATACACATTACGCTGCGAGCGCCTGAGTTATCAGCTGCGTCCAGCATACTTTGCATTTGGATCATGTTAGTGCTCCGCTAAATATTAAATAAACTAGACCCGTCTCGGGTCGGGCTGCCTCTTTAAAGGGACGCGAATTGTACCACCCTTTTTCGAGATTGGGTAGTCAAAAAACAAGCGGCCCCAAAAATAATTGGGGCCGCTTTATTCGTAGTCAAGCTAAATTAGATTTTCGCTTTTTCTACTACTTTTACCAAAGTCCAAGACTTAGTCTTAGACAGTGGACGACATTCTGAAATCTCAACTGTGTCGCCGATGCCACACTCGTTGTTTTCATCATGTGCGTGTACTTTAGTCGTACGCTTAACGAATTTACCGTAGATTGGGTGCTTCACAAAACGTTCGATAGCAACAGTGATAGACTTGTCCATCTTGTCGCTAACTACACGACCTTGCTGGGTACGAATATTGTCGCTCATTATGCGCCCGCCTTCTCAGTCAAAACAGTTTTAACACGTGCGATATCACGGCGTACAGCTTTCAGAGTATGAGTTTGCTGTAGTTGACCAGTTGCAGCTTGCATGCGCAAGTTGAACTGCTCTTTAAGCAGATTCATCAGCTCTGCATTCAGCTCTTCAACGCTTTTTTCGCGTAGATCTTGTGCTTTCATCACATCACCTGTTTAGTTACAAATGTAGTCTTGAATGGCAGTTTACGCGCCGCAAGACGGAACGCTTCACGAGCCAGTTCTTCAGGTACACCATCAACTTCGTACATAACCTTACCAGGTTGGATTTGGGCTACCCAGTACTCAACGTTACCTTTACCCTTACCTTGACGAACTTCTAGTGGTTTTTCTGTGATTGGTTTGTCTGGGAACACACGGATCCAGATTTTACCTTGACGCTTAATGTGACGCGTCATAGCACGACGTGCCGCTTCGATTTGACGAGCAGTTAGACGACCACGGCCTACAGCTTTCAAACCAAAAGAACCGAAGCTTACTTCAGTACCTTTAGCCAGACCACGGTTACGACCTGTATGAACCTTACGGAACTTAGTACGTTTAGGTTGTAGCATCTGTCGACTCCTTACTTACGGCCTTTACGCGGCTTCTTGTTAGGCTTGTCAGCCTTAGGCTCTACTGCGTTAGCAGCTGGCATTCCGCCTAGAATCTCACCTTTGAAGATCCAAACTTTAACGCCGATTACACCGTAAGTGGTGTGAGCCGAAGAAGTTGCGTAATCAATGTCAGCACGTAGAGTGTGTAGAGGCACACGGCCTTCACGGTACCACTCTGAACGTGCGATTTCAGCGCCGCCTAGACGACCGCTTACTTCCACTTTGATACCTTTAGCGCCTAGACGCATAGCATTCTGTACCGCGCGCTTCATAGCACGACGGAACATAACACGACGCTCTAGTTGAGACGCGATGCTATCAGCCACTAGTTGGCCGTCTAGCTCAGGCTTACGTACTTCAGCGATGTTGATTTGCGCTGGTACACCTGCGATTTTCGCTACTGCTGCGCGTAGCTTCTCAACGTCTTCACCTTTCTTACCGATAACAACACCTGGACGAGCAGTGTGAATAGTCACACGGATGCTCTTCGCAGGACGCTCGATAACGATGCGTGATAGAGACGCTTTTGACAGTTCTTTAGTCAGGAACTGACGTACCTTGAAGTCGCCGTCTAGGTTGTCAGCGAAATCTTTGGTGTTAGCAAACCATGTAGCATTCCAAGGCTTAACGATGCCTAGACGAATACCATTTGGATGTACTTTTTGACCCATTGCTTACTCTCCTAGTCTCTTAGCGATCTGCGACAACCACAGTGATGTGGCTTGAACGCTTCAAGATACGATCCGCACGGCCTTTAGCACGAGGCATAATACGCTTCATGACTGGGCCCTCATCTACGAAGATTTTAGCGACACGTAGGTCGTCAATATCTGCACCTTCGTTGTGCTCCGCGTTCGCGATAGCTGACTCTAGAACTTTCTTAACTAGTACAGCAGCTTTTTTGTTGCTGAAAGTCAGAACTTCTAGTGCTTGGTCAACTTTCTTACCACGAATTTGATCTGCAACTAAGCGAGCTTTCTGAGGAGAAATGCGAGCAAAGTTATGTTTAGCTAATGCTTCCATTATTTACTCCTTAGCGCTTCTTAGCTTTCTTATCCGCAGCGTGGCCGCGGTAAGTGCGAGTTGGTGCAAATTCACCCAGCTTGTGACCGATCATCTCGTCAGTTACGAAAACTGGAACGTGTTGACGACCATTATGGACAGCGATGGTCAAACCGATCATTGTAGGAATGATCATTGAACGACGGGACCAAGTCTTAATAGGCTTTTTGTCTCCGCTTTCCACCGCTTTCTCTACCTTCTTCAGCAAGTGTAGGTCAATAAATGGACCCTTCTTGAGAGAACGTGGCATGGCTTATCCTCTTTAATAGATTACTTATTGCGACGACGTACGATGTACTTGTCAGTGCGTTTGTTCTTACGGGTCTTAAAGCCTTTAGTAGGCATACCCCAAGGAGATACTGGGTGACGACCACCAGAAGTACGGCCTTCACCACCACCGTGTGGGTGGTCAACCGGGTTCATTACCACACCGCGAACGGTTGGACGAACACCGCGCCAGCGGCTAGCACCAGCTTTACCCAGTTCACGTAGCATGTGCTCAGAGTTGCCTACTTCACCGATTGTTGCACGGCCTTCAGACAATACTTTACGCATTTCGCCAGAACGTAGACGGATAGTTACATATGAACCGTCGCGAGCAACGATTTGTGCATATGCACCCGCAGAACGAGCTAGCTGTGCACCTTTACCAGGAGTCAGCTCTACGTTGTGAACGGTTGAACCTACAGGGATGTTGCGCATTGGCAGAGTGTTACCCGCTTTAATCGGTGCATCAACACCAGATTGGATAACATCACCAGCTTGCAGACCTTTAGGTGCAATGATGTAACGACGCTCACCGTCTTTGTACAGAACCAGAGCGATATTCGCGCTACGGTTTGGATCGTATTCTAGGCGCTCAACTTTCGCTGGGATGCCATCTTTAGTACGTTTAAAGTCGATTACACGGTAGTGTTGTTTGTGACCACCACCGATGTGACGTACAGTGATACGACCGTTGTTGTTACGACCGCCATTTTTAGAGTTTTTCTCTAAAAGTGGTGCGTAAGGCTTACCCTTGTGCAGGTCAGTGTTAACAACTTTAACTACGTGACGACGACCAGCCGAAGTCGGCTTACATTTAACAATAGCCATTTTTCAACTACTCCTGTTATTCCGCGCCGCCAACAAAGTCAAGATCTTGACCTTCTTTCAAAGTTACGTACGCTTTCTTCACGTCTGAACGACGGCCTTGGCGTAGACCTTGACGCTTGGTCTTACCCTTAAGAATAAGAGTATTTACAGACTTAACTTCAACTTCAAATAGCTTTTCTACAGCTGCTTTGATCTCTTTCTTAGTTGCATCTTTTGCTACTTTGAAAACGATAGTGTTCGCTTTCTCTGCAGCCATAGTTGCTTTTTCAGAGATGTGTGGAGCACGTAGAACTTTTAGTAGACGCTCTTCACGAATCATGCCAGCATCTCCTCTACTTGCTTAACTGCAGTAGCAGTCATAAGAACCTTGTCAAATGCGATCAGGCTTACTGGGTCGATACCAGAAGCGTCGCGCACGTCAACTTTGTACAGGTTACGAGCAGCTAAGAACAGATTCTCGTCTACTTCGCCAGTAACGATAAGTACATCGTTAAGCTCAAGTTCGTTAAGCTTAGCTACTAGCTCTTTAGTTTTTGGTGCTTCTACTGAGAAGTTATCAACAACGATTAGACGCTCTTGACGAACTAGCTCAGAAAGAATTGCTTTCATAGCACCGCGGTACATTTTCTTGTTTACTTTTTGGCTGTGATCTTGTGGTTTCGCAGCAAAAGTAACACCACCTGTACGCCAGATTGGGCTACGAATTGTACCAGCACGCGCACGGCCAGTACCTTTTTGACGCCATGGCTTAGCGCCACCGCCAGAAACTTCTGAACGTGTCTTTTGAGCACGAGTACCTTGACGAGCACCTGCTGCGTATGCAACAACTACTTGGTGTACAAGAGCTTCGTTGAACTCACGTCCGAAAGTAGTTTCGGAAACAGTTAGTGCGTTAGCACCTTTAACCATCAATTCCATTACTTACTCCTAGACGTTATGCTTTAACAGCTGGTTTTACGATCACGTTGCCGCCAGTTGCGCCTGGGACTGCACCTTTAATAAGAAGCAGATTGCGCTCAGCGTCAACTCGTACGATCTCTAGGTTTTGAGTCGTTACACGCTCAGCACCCATGTGACCTGCCATTTTCTTGCCTTTAAACACGCGGCCTGGAGTCTGACATTGACCGATAGAGCCAGGTGCGCGGTGAGACAATGAGTTACCGTGAGTCATATCTTGAGTGCGGAAGTTCCAACGCTTAACAGCGCCTTGGAAACCTTTACCCTTAGATGTACCAGTAACGTCTACTTTCTTAGTTTCGTTGAACAGTTCAACAGTCAGTTCAGCACCAACTTCAAACTCTTCACCGTTTTCCAAACGGAATTCCCAAAGACCGCGACCAGCTTCAACGCCAGCTTTAGCAAAGTGACCTGCTTCAGCTTTGTTTACGCGGTTTGCTTTCTTAGCACCAGCAGTTACCTGGATTGCTGCGTAGCCGTCAGACTCAAGAGTTTTAACTTGAGAAATACGGTTAGCTTCAACCTCAACAACTGTTACTGGGATAGAAACGCCTTCTTCAGTAAATACGCGGGTCATGCCCACTTTACGACCGATTAGACCAATCATTCTTCTAATCTCCCTTAACCTAGGCTAATTTGTACGTCAACGCCCGCAGCAAGGTCTAGACGCATCAGAGCATCAACAGTTTTGTCTGTTGGCTCAACGATGTCGATCAGACGTTTGTGAGTACGAATTTCGTACTGATCACGAGCATCTTTGTTAACGTGTGGAGAGATAAGAACTGTGAAACGCTCTTTACGAGTTGGCAGTGGGATTGGACCACGAACCTGTGCGCCAGTGCGCTTAGCTGTTTCAACGATTTCCGCGGTAGAAGCATCGATCAGTTTGTAATCGAAAGCTTTTAGGCGGATACGGATACGTTGGTTCTGCATGAGACAGAGCTCCAAATTTGATAAATTACACAAACAATATCGCCACTCAAACTCGCCAGGGCGAGAGAATGCCGATTGATTTATGTGAAACCGTAGCATCCAAGATTAGGACGCATTGTCAGCTAATAGGTGATTAACCTGGAACTATCATAACGACAGTTAAAAGCTAAATTTTTATTAACTGCGAACATAAGCTGAGTTTACATTACCTGAAAAATCCGAAGATTTAACAGCTCCTCGCTGCTCATTGGTTCACAACTGGCTTAACCAGTGGGGCTGCATTATACAGATCGGCGGGGGGCATGCAAGCAGTGTTTGAAAAATAAACGCTATTAATTCTAAACCACTGATTCGGGGTTAAGCTGTAACCAGCAGTACCAATAAAAAACGCAGGCCTGGGCCTGCGTTTTGCTGTGTTAGCGGCTCAGTTAGCTCAGCGAACGCTGACGCACTGCCTCAAACAGGCAGATACCGGTTGCCACAGACACGTTAAGGCTGGAAACTGTGCCGGCCATCGGGATCTTGATCAGGTCATCACAAGTTTCTCGGGTCAGTCGACGCATACCATCCCCTTCCGCACCCATCACGATAGCCAGCGGCCCGGTCAGTTTGCTGTGGTAGATGTCGTGGGTCGCTTCGCCAGCCGTACCGACAAACCAAACGCCCTGCTCCTGCAGTGCACGCATGGTACGCGCCAGGTTGGTTACCCGCACCAGAGGCACGGTTTCCGCCGCACCGCACGCCACTTTGCTGACCGTTGCTGTCATCGGTGCTGATTTATCTTTCGGCACAATCACCGCTGCCACACCTGCGGCATCGGCATTACGCAGACACGCCCCCAGGTTGTGCGGATCGGTGACGCCGTCCAGTACCAGCAGCAATGGCTGCTCATGTTGAGCCAGGATCGCGTCCAGGTCATTTTCATTCAGCGGCTTGCTCGGTTTGACTTTGGCAATCACGCCCTGGTGGTTGGCTCCGTTCGCTTTGTCATCCAGAACTTTGCGGTTCATTTCCTGAATCGATACACCGATATGAGCCAGCTCGTTCAGTACCGGCAGCAGGCGATCATCCTGACGACCTTTCAGGACGTACGCTTCAACAAAACGTGCCGGGTCGCGTTCCAGGACGGCACGCACTGCGTGAATGCCGTAGATCAGTTCGTTACTCATTAGTTACCTATTACTTTTTCGCACGGGCTTTGTCGGCTTTACTGCGCGACTGATGCTTACGTGCTTTTTCCGCTTTGCTTTTTTTACGCTTCGGTTGCTCGGCGGCATCCCTGTCGTCAGGGCGTTTAGTCGGTTCAATTTGCGGAACCGCTTTCGCGCCACGAGTGGCGGCCTGTTTTTTGCCTTTCGCCTTGGCTTTGGCGTCCGCCGCGCGTTTCTTAGCCGTTTTACCTTCGCCGCGTAGCTTACGACTTGTTTCCACTAATTCAAAGTCTATTTGACGATCATCGAGGTTAACTGCCAGCACTTTGACTTTTACCGCATCGCCGAGGCGGTAAATGGCACCAAACGATTCCCCCACCAGACGCTGGCCAATCGGATCAAACTGATAGTAGTCGTTTGCCAGGTTGGAAATATGCACCAGACCATCGATGTGCAGATCCGTCAGGCGTACGAAGAAGCCAAACCCGGTCACGTTGGCAATCACGCCTTCCAGCTCTTCACCCACGTGATCCTGCATGTATTCACATTTCAGCCAGTCAGAGACTTCGCGCGTTGCATCATCCGCACGGCGCTCGGTCATCGAACACTGCTCACCATAGAAATCCATATCATCAAAGGAATAATGATAACCGCCGGTCGGTGTCCAGCGATCTTTATTGGTCCCTTCCTGCTTGGCGATCAGATACTTGATCGCGCGGTGCAGCAGCAGATCCGGATAACGGCGGATCGGCGAAGTAAAGTGAGCATAACGTTGCAGCGCCAAACCAAAGTGGCCGGCATTGTCTGCGTTGTATACCGCCTGCTTCATCGAACGCAGCAGCATGGTCTGTATTAGTTCTTTATCCGGACGTTCGCCAATCTGGCTCATCAGGTGAGCGTAATCGGTCGGCGACGGCTCCAGGCCACCGCCTAAATCGAGTCCGAGCTCGGACAGGAAGTCACGGAAGCCCATCAGACGCTCTTCACCCGGCGACTCGTGGATGCGGTACAACGATGGCTCTTTGGCTTTTTCCACCAGCGAGGCCGAGGCGATGTTGGCCAGGATCATGCACTCTTCAATCAGCTTGTGGGCATCGTTACGCACCAGCGGCTCGATACTTTCAATCTTGCGCTGGGCGTTAAAAATAAACTTGGTTTCGACAGTTTCAAATTCGATCGCGCCGCGCTGTTCTCGTGAGCCTTTCAGCACTTTATACATGCGGTGCAGTTCTTCCAGATGCGGCACCAGAGCATGATAACGCGCACGCAGTTCTTCATCCCCTTCCAGAATGTCGTGCACCTTGGTGTAAGTCAGACGGGCATGGGAATTCATTACCGCTTCATAATGTTTGTAACCAGACAGCTTACCGCTTTCCGAAATGGTCATCTCACACACCATACACAGGCGATCGACCTGCGGGTTGAGAGAACACAGACCATTCGACAGCACTTCCGGCAACATAGGAACCACTTGGGACGGGAAGTAGACTGAGTTACCACGCTGAATCGCTTCTTTATCCAGCGCAGAATCCGGACGGACGTAATAGCTCACATCGGCAATCGCGACCCACAAACGCCAGCCGCCGCCTTTCTTGGCTTCACAGTAGACCGCATCATCGAAGTCCCGCGCATCTTCGCCATCGATGGTCACCAGTGGCAGTTGACGCAGATCGACCCGGCCCTGTTTGGCTTCTTCCGGCACTTCTTCACCCAGACCGGCAATCTGTTTTTCCACTTCTTGCGGCCACACATGCGGGATCTGGTGCGTGCGGATAGCAATTTGCGTCTCCATACCCGGCGCCATGTTCTCGCCCAGCACTTCAACCACCTGGCCCATCATGCCGCGATTGCGGGTACCACGGTCGGTAATTTCAATCACCACCACGTTGCCCATCCGCGCGCTGCCGCGCAGCTCGTTCGGGATCAGGATATCCTGATGAATCCGCGAGTCATCCGGCACCACATAGGAGTAGCCGTATTCAAAGAAAAAGCGACCCACAATCTGAGTTTGACGCTCTTCCAGCACGCGGACTAATCGCCCCTCTTTTCGGCCGCGCTTGTCAGTACCGGTTGGTTGTACCAGTACCAGATCACCATGGATGATGTGTTTCATCTGGTGATGAGGAAGAAGAATGTCATTGTCTTTATTGGCACTGCCTTCCGGACGTACCCAGCCGTGACCGTCTTTATGACCGATCACATAGCCTTTGACGATTTCCAGTTTTTCCGGCAGGGCGTAACACTGACGGCGGGTAAACACCAGCTGGCCGTCTCGTTCCATGGCACGCAGACGACGACGCAAGCCTTCGTACTGGTCCTCACCAGACAACTGCAGCGCCTCGAACAGATCATTGCGGTTCATCGGCACATTGGCCTGAGTCAGATATTCGATAATGAATTCACGACTTGGTATTGGATTTTCGTAGTTATCAGCTTCACGATCCGCGAAAGGATCAACGTGCGGGGTGTCAGACATAGCCAGACCTGCTTAATTATGAAGGGAACACCAGTATAACCTACTGAGAATCTGAGCATAAGAACTAAAACAAATATCCTGAACAAGATCACCAAAGGCAAATATGTGACATGAATCAAACTTTACGCTACATTGACCGGCTTTCTACCTCTTGTTTCACCCCTCTCGCGGAGACGGATAATCTTATGCTGTTAAATGTACGCCACAAGGTGCGCTGGTTACTGAGCCAGTTTGTTTTGAACGTTGTTTTATTATCAGTACTAGGCCTGCCTTATCTGACTTGGATGATCACCCCGCAACACGACTGGCTGGCCAAACTGTACTTGCTGACCACCCAGATAGGCTGGTTTGGTCTGTTTGCCCTGGCCATCAGTTTAGCCATGCTGGCGCTGAGCTGGCTGCCGGGACGCTGGCTGAAATGTATAGCGACCCTGATCACCTGGCTGGCTTCGGTGCTGCTGATCGTCGATGTGCAGGTTTACCAGCAGTACCGCTTCCATCTCAGTGGTTTCGTCTGGGAGTTGCTGATCGAAGGCGGTGATGAGGTCATCAGCCTGTCCTGGTACACCCTGCTGATGGCGGGCATGATTGTGCTGGGACTTGGACTGGCCAGCCTGGTGGTGAGCGTATTGAGCAGTAAACTGGCTCGCACTCAACTGCGCTGGACCAGATACGCCTGCGCGATTTGGTTTGCTTGCCTGCTGACCAGCCAGAGCATTCACATGTGGCGCGATGCCAATTACGACAGCGTCGTACCAAGCTACAGCTATCACTGGCCACTGTACTACCCTCTGACTGCCAAACGCTTTTTCCATAAGATGGGCTGGATTGATATCCAGGCGGCACGCGAAGAGAACCTGACTCTGGCCCAGCCACAGAGTTCGAACCTCAATTACCCTTTGCATCCGCTCAGCTATGAGAAGTCCACGCAGCAACCCAAGCAGCAACCGAATATTCTGTTCATCGCCATCGATACCTGGCGCTACGATGATGCCAACCCACAAGTGACGCCGCATATCAGCCAGTTTGCCCAGCGCAGTTTGCGTTTCCAGCAGCATGTCAGTGGCGGCAATTCAACCCAGGCCGGTATTTTCAGCCTGTTCTACGGTCTGCCGGCGACCTACTGGAACGCTTTCCTGTCCGCGCAGCAACGTCCGGCGCTGATGGATGCCCTGCAGGCACAAGATTATCAGTTTGCGATTTATGCCGCGGCGCCGCTGAACAGCCCGCCGTTTGATCGCACGGTATTTAACGGGGTGGAAAATCTGCGTATTGATACACCGGCAGATACCTCGCCACAACGTGACGCGCGCATTACCGATGACTTCATCGACTTTCTGCACACACGTGACAGCAGCAAACCTTATTTTGGTTTCCTGTTCTATGACTCCGCCCATGCCACCGATTTTCCGGCTGACATGCCGCTGCACTTTTCGCCTTCCTGGGAGCGGGTGGATCACATCAAACTCAACAACGATTTCGATCCTGAGCCGTACCGCAACCGCTACCGCAATGCGCTGTACTACATCGACACTCAGGTCGAACGGGTCCTGAAATCGCTGCAGGCACGCGGCGAACTGGACCACACCATTGTCGTCATTACGTCCGATCACGGTCAGGAGTTTAACGATAACCATCAGAACTACTGGGGGCACGGCAGTAACTACAGCATGGCGCAGATTCATGTCCCGCTCTATATCTATGTGCCGGGCCGGGAGAGTAAAGACATTCGCTGGAAGACCACCCATCAGGATATCGCACCGACTTTTATGCAGCGCACACTCGGGGTCTCTAACCCGGTTAGCGACTATTCGGTGGGTTATGATCTGTTTGATACTCAGCGTGACCGGGACTGGTTACTGATCGGCAGTTATTTCAACTACGCCATGGTGGCGGATGATGAGATTATGGTGACCTACCCGAGCGGCAGCGTTCAGAGCATGACACCGCAGTTAGAGCCGAAAGCACAGCACTCATTTACCAGCAGCGATCTGATGCAGGCACTGACCCAGATGAATCGCTTTTTGAAATAAGCATTGTCTCTGCCGTTGGCGACGTATCGCCAACGGCAGAGACAAGTGCAACGACAGAGACAAGTGCGGCCACGTGCAGGTATGACAACGTAGCCGCAATAGTACAGAAAGGGAGTCTGGTGAGGCTACCAGAAGGTGGTACGCCGCTTGGCGCGGGCAATAATATTCTGCGGCATACGCTGCTCCAGCCCCTGGCGCAGAATCGCAATCCGGTTGTGAGTCCGTTGGTCTGCCGTTACTGAGCTGTAGAGCCAGCGGTAGGCATCTTCATAATCCAGCGGACTGCCGTAATCACGCAGCAGAAGCTCGGCAAGATGAATACGCGCGTTAAGATTGCCCATCGACGCGGCTTCACGCAGATAAGGAATCGCGCGCTCTTTATCCTGCTGCACTAAGGTGCCGCGCGAATAATAGCGCCCCAGTTGTTCCAGCGCAGCTGGCAATCCCTGGTGAGCGGCATTTTCCATGTAGTACAGGCCAAGCTCCACGTCCTGCTCCACACACACGCCCCATGCCAGCATGTCACCATACAGAAACTCGTAAGCCGGCAAATTAATGCGTGTGGCGCGGGCAACGATGTCCTCGACCAACTGGCAATTATCCGCTTTAACGCGTTCCAGATGTTTGTTGTTCTCGATTAGTTTGATCAGCTCAGCTTCTGAATAAATTGGCACTGGCTCACCGACCTCAGCCACATTTGCTTGGCTGAAAGATGCGTGAAAGACTAACACCAGAGAAGCGGCTACCGTTCGTAGCTTCATACCTGCACTCTTAGTTAACTCCGATAGCCATAACAGTATAGCGCGTGATACGCGCAGGCCCGGTCTGATTCTTTTATCGGCCAATGCCCGCCACGCTTTAGGCAAATATTGCCACCGACTGGCAACTTTTTGCCGCAGCAGTTGCCCGTTCTGGAATGAGAAGCATAAAAAAAGCCGGCTGAGACAGCCGGCTTTCAAAAATACTTTCCTATCAATTACACGTTAAACGGGTGTACTTTGATGATGGTCTCGTTACGGTCAGGACCGGTCGAGATGATGTCAACCGGCACACCAGTCAGCTCTTCGATACGCTTGATGTAATCGAGAGCAGTTTGTGGCAGTTGATCAATCGATTTTGCGCCAAAAGTTGTTTCTGACCAGCCTGGCATGGTTTCGTAAATTGGCGTCACGTTGTCGTATGCGTCAGCAGCCATTGGCGATACTTCAGCAATTGAGCCGTCAGCCATCTGATAACCAGTACAGATCTTGATCTCTTTCAGACCATCCAGAACGTCCAGTTTAGTCAGACAGAAACCAGTGATTGAGTTGATCTGGATTGCACGACGCATCGCAACCGCATCGAACCAGCCAGTACGACGCAGACGACCGGTCGTCGCACCAAACTCATGACCTACCGTACCCAGATGTTTACCAACCGGATCTTGCTTGTCCAGACCATCGTACAGTTCGGTCGGGAACGGACCAGAACCTACACGGGTACAGTAAGCTTTCGCAATACCCAGGATGTAGCCCAGGTAGCGAGGACCAAAGCCAGAACCAGCAGCAACGCCACCAGCCGTGGTGTTAGATGAAGTCACGTATGGGTAAGTACCGTGGTCGATGTCCAGCAGTGTGCCTTGCGCGCCTTCGAACATGATTTTGTCGCCGCGTTTACGGGCTGCATCCAGCTCGTCAGTGACGTCGATAACCATAGAAGTGAGCAGATCAGCGTAACCCATCGCCTGTTCCAGCACCTCTTCGTAGCTGACAGGTTCAACTTTGTAGAAGTGTTCCAGCTGGAAGTTGTGCAGTGCCATGACTTCTTTCAGCTTCTCAGCAAAAGCAGTACGGTCAAACAGGTCGCCAACACGCAGACCACGACGAGCAACTTTGTCTTCGTAAGCAGGACCGATACCGCGACCAGTCGTACCAATGGCTTTTTTACCACGTGCAGCTTCACGAGCCTGGTCGAGAGCGATGTGGTAAGGAAGAATCAGGGGACAAGCTTCAGAAATGTAAAGACGTTCACGTACCGGAACACCGCGCTCTTCCAGAGCTGTCATTTCTTTGATTAATGCGTCAGGTGAAAGTACCACACCGTTACCGATGATACATTTCACGTTATCACGAAGGATACCGGAAGGAATCAGGTGCAGGACGGTTTTCTCGCCGTCGATAACCAGTGTGTGACCTGCATTGTGACCGCCCTGGTAGCGAACCACATATTTTGCATCTTCAGTTAAAAGATCAACGATCTTCCCTTTTCCTTCATCACCCCATTGGGTGCCAAGAACGACTACGTTATTTCCCATCTTTCCAAGTCTGATTGCTGATTAAAAATGGATTCTAGCACCGAAAACGATTCGATGCAGTCATTTTTTAAGCATAAAAAATGGATGAAAAATTACCGTTGCAATCCATTAATTTAGTGAATTCAACGCTCATTCATCAGCATAAATCTTGACCAGCAAGTGACCTTGTACATCGATACTGGCGCGGTACATACCGCTGCTGTTCATGGCAAAATGAATCTCGCCCTGTGCGTCAATAGCAATCAGACCGCCTTCACCGCCCATCGCTTTCAGATCGCCCTGAATGACCTGCTCGCAAGCCGTATGTACGTCCTGCTGCAAATAGCGCATCCGCGCCGCCACATCCCCGGCCACCCCTTTACGAATGAAGTACTCGCCCATCCCTGTCGCTGACACCGCCACCGTGCCGTTTTCGGCCAGCGTTCCGGCACCGATAATCGCCGAATCGCCGATGCGACCATACCGTTTGTTGGTGATGCCACCGGTACTGGTCGCCGCAGCCAGATTACCCTGCTGATCGAGCGCCACCGCACCCACAGTACCGTGCTTAGTATCGTCCGGATAAGCCGATTCCGACAGGGCAAACAAGCCTTTTTGCTTCATGCTTTGCAACTGGTCATAACGGCGCTCGGTAAAGAAGTAATCCTGTTCGGTATACTCATAGCCAAGGCTGAACGCAAACTCTTCCGCGCCCTCACCGGCCAGCATGACATGCTGGCTGCGCAGCATCACATCCCGGGCCAGCTCAACCGGATTACGGATGTGGCGCACCCCGGCAATCGCACCGGCATTCATCTGCGCGCCATGCATCACCGACGCATCCATTTCCACCATTTCTTTATCCGTCAGTACCGAGCCATGACCGGCATTAAAGTGCGGGCTGTCTTCCAGCACCCTGACTGCCGCCACCACAGCGTCCAGGGCATCGCCACCCCGGGCGAGCAATTGATGACCGGCGCTGACGGCCTGCTGCAGAGCCTGGCGGATCTCGCGGTTAAGCTCAGCGCTCATCTGGGCGCGTAATATGGTACCGGCACCACCATGGATGGCGATGGCAAAAGGTTGGGTCATGCTGTGCTCCTTGTCCGCCGACATCACGCTGGGCGGCACCTCGCTGGGCGGTAGTACTGCGCAGGCGTAACGTCCTCACCGGACACGCAAAAGAAAGTGATCAGATATAAAAAAGCGCCAGCCAGATCACCTGGCTCGCGCTTTGATTCATTTCGGCTTCCGGTGCAGTGACCGGCGCTGAAATCAATTAGTGGTGGTGATGATCACCGCCACAGCAACCACCTTCGTGGTCGTGGTCATGATCGTGACCGCCAGCCTGATGAACGTGACCGTGCGCCAGCTCTTCTTCAGACGCTTCACGCAGTGCAACCACTTCACATTCGAAAGTCAGAGTGTGGCCAGCCAGCATGTGGTTACCATCAACCACTACTTCGTCGCCATCCACTTCGGTGATTTCTACCGGGATTGGACCCTGGTCAGTATCCGCCAGGAAACGCATGCCCACTTCAATTTGGTCTACGCCTTGGAATACGTCAGCTGGTACACGCTGAACCAGTGCATCACTGTGCTCACCGTACGCATCTTCTGGTGCAATCGTTGCGGTGAATTTATCACCGGCAGCTTTGCCTTCCAGTTCGCGCTCAAGACCAATGATCAGGTTGTTGTGACCATGTAAGTAATCCAGTGGTGCTTCCACTGTTGACTGGTCTACCACAATGCCATCTTCCAGTTTTACCTGGTAGGCAAGGCTTACAACCACGTTCTTTTCAATTTTCATAACGGCTCCAAGGAGTTGTGTATTCAGTACTCAAATCAGATCACACAGATTAGCTTGAGATAGGCGACATTATGGATGATTCGCCTTGTCACCTCAAGGCATGCGTGGCAAGCGGGCCCGGTTTAAGTCGGTCACAGGCCGCAAAAGCGCGTTTTATCCCGCTCTCAGCGAGAGGCATACGCGGCGCGACACTTACTCGGGACGGAAGATCCCTATCATCTGCTCACCGGCATGCGAACTCTGCTCGACCGATTTTGGCGCGCGTTGCTCTGTGTAGTCACACTCGACACACTCGACTAATTCGACATTATTGTCGACCCACCAGCGCAGAGTATCCTGCGCCTGACAGTGCGGACAGGCCGCACCGGCAATAAAACGTTTCTTGGCTTTCACGTTATTTGATCCTGTTATTGTTCCCAGTAGCCGCGCGACTGACGATCATTATCCATCTCACGGCCAAATATCTCTTCCAGCTCTTTACGTGCTTCTTTAGCACGCAACCCCAGTTTGGTGCCCTCAGTATGCTGCGGCAGCAGCTCTTCAAGCATGGCATGATCGAGACGACGAAAATGCGCTTCGGCCCGCTTGGCCTCATACGGATGCATACCGAGAGAAACCAGTGCCTGCCGCCCCAAGTCGAGCGCACCGAGGAACATTTCGCGTGAGTAACACTCTACACCGTGATTCATCAGCTGATAGGCTTCGACCCGGCTGCGGGCACGGGCAAGAATTTTCAGGCGCGGGAAATGGTGCTGACACAGAGCGACGATTTTCATCACCTCATCCGGCGCATCAGTACAGATCACTATCGCTTCTGCATCCTCGGCCCCGGCGGCGCGCAGCAATTCTAATTGAGTCGCGTCACCATAAAACACTTTATAACCATATTTGCGCAGCAATTTGATCTGGCTCGCATCGCTTTCCAGCACCGTCACCTTAATCTTATTGGCAAACATCAAACGGCCGACAATCTGCCCGAAACGGCCGAAACCGGCAATAATCACACGTGGCTCTTTATTGAACACATCACTATCAAGCGTTTCATCCGCTGCACTGTTGAGACGACGGGCAAACCATTGACGTTGTAAGGTCAGAATCAGCGGCGTGGTCACCATGGATAAACTGACCACCACCAGCAAAAATGAAACCTGCTCCGCTGCCAGTAAGCCTTCATGACTCGCGGCAGTAAAAATGACAAAGGCAAACTCGCCGCCCTGACTGAGAATCGCCGCCATGCTGCTGCGCGCTTTCGCCCGGGTGCCGGATAAACGCGCCAGCGCATAAAGAATCAGGCCTTTGACCACCACCAGGCCGGTCACCGCCAGCAGGATCTGCACAGGCATGGTCATCAGCATACCGAGGTCAACCGCCATGCCAACCGCAATAAAGAACAGGCCAAGCAACAAGCCTTTAAACGGTTCGATAGCAATTTCCAGCTCATGGCGGAACTCGCTTTCGGCCAGCAGGACACCCGCCAGGAAAGTACCCAGCGCCATCGACAAGCCCAGGTTTTGCATCAGTAGCGCAATCCCGACCACCAGCAGCAGTGCCGCGGCGGTAAACAGTTCACGCACCCCGCTCAGCACAATATAACGAAACAGCGGGCTGAGCAGATAGTGGCCGCCGACCAGCAGGCCGATGATGCCGCACAGCATCCACACGCCGTCCAGCCAGTTCCCCCCGGAGCTACCGGCCAGCACCGGCATCAGTGCCAGAATGGGAATCACCGCAATGTCCTGAAACAGCAGAACCGCAAAGCCCGACTGTCCGGTCTCACTGCGGCTCAGTCCCTGCTCGTCAATCACGCGCAATGCGATCGCGGTGGAAGAAAGAGCAAGGCCAAGGCCCACCACCAGGCTGCTCTGCCAGCTCATGCCGAGCAGACAGGCCAGGCTGGATAACACCGCACCGGTCACCACCACCTGAGCGCCGCCAAGGCCGAGGATCGGGCCGCGCATCTGCCACAGTTTTTTCGGATTCAGCTCCAGGCCAATCAGAAACAGCAGCAGCACCACGCCGAATTCGGCGAAATGAAGAATCGCATTCACATCACTGATCAGCCCGAGCCCCCACGGGCCAATCGCCACTCCGGCCAATAGATAGCCGAGCACCGAGCCAAGCCCGGCGCGCTGTGCCAGCGGCACCGCAACGACCGCCGAAGTCAGGAACACCACAGCACTTTGCAAAAAATCACCGGTCAGTGCGGCCATCACTCACTCCTGTCTGCCCCAGCGGGTCGAGCAACCACTGATGGTATTGCTCGGCATGCTGATAACGTTCCTCTTCACTGACGTTACGCGCCCAGTACAGAATCAGTGGCTCCATCCACTCCATACAGCACAGCGCGGCGGTCAGTTCAAACGGCTGCAGAATTTCCCGCATCGAGTAACGGTTGTAGCCGTGATGGCTGAATGCATCTTGGTTACCGCCGGTGGTGACCACGCTGCGCCAGATCTTGCCTTTCATGGCACTCTCATCGCCAAAGGCAAAACCTTTGCCCAGCACACGATCAATCCACTCTTTGAGCAAAGCAGGACAGGAATACATATACAGCGGATGTTGCAACACAATCACGTCGTACTGCAGCACGCGCTGGTGCTCACGATTGACGTCGATGAAGAAATCAGGATAGGTGGCGTAGAGATCCAGCACCGAGACATGCTCAAGGTGCTTGATCTTTTTGATCATGATCTGATTGGCGACCGAGTGATCCGGCTCAGGGTGAGCATACACCACCAATACTTTGGGCTTGTTGTCAGCCACGGTCTCTGGGTTTGCCATTCGTTGAGCACACTCCCTGTGGTTATCAAACGGTTACTGAGCATCATAACGTAATTTGTATAATGATCGACATTTATCCTTATTGCCCCTACTATTCCGGGCGAAAATTTAATACCAGAACAGACGGCATTATTATGATTACCTTCTCCGATATTCAGTTACTGCGCGGTGGCAAACCACTGCTTGATGCAGCTTCAGCGACCATTCATCCCGGCGATAAAGTCGGCCTGGTGGGTAAAAACGGCTGCGGTAAATCCACCCTGTTTGCGCTGCTGAAAGACGAGCTGACCATAGATGCCGGCAGTTTTAACCAGCCCGCACACTGGGAACTGGCCTGGGTGGCGCAGGAAACTCCGGCTCTGGAACGCACTGCGCTGGAGTACGTGATTGACGGTGACCGCGAATACCGCGAGCTGGAACGCCAGTTACATCTGGCTGAGCAACAGGATCAGGGCACCCGCGTGGCTGAGCTGCATGGTCAGTTGGAAACCATCGGCGGTTACAGCATCCGTGCCCGCGCAGCCGAACTGCTCGATGGTCTGGGCTTCAGCCAGGAGCAGATGGAGTGGAATCTGACCCAGTTTTCCGGTGGCTGGCGTATGCGCCTTAACCTGGCTCAGGCGCTGATTTGCCGCTCGGACCTGCTGCTGCTCGATGAACCGACCAACCACCTGGATCTGGATGCTGTGATGTGGCTGGAACGCTGGCTGCAAACCTATCCGGGCACGCTGCTGCTGATTTCCCACGACCGTGACTTTCTGGACCCGATTGTCGGGCGGATTATTCACATCGAAAACGAGAAACTCAACGAGTACACCGGTAACTACTCCTCGTTTGAAACCCAGCGTGCGCAGAAACTGCTGCAACAACAAGCCATGTACCAGAAACAGCAGAAACAGATGGCACACATGCAAAGCTACATCGACCGTTTCCGCTACAAAGCTTCCAAAGCGCGTCAGGCACAGAGCCGCATCAAAGCGCTGGAGAAAATGGAACAGGTTCTGCCGGCCCAGTTCGATAACCCGTTCAGTTTTGAGTTCCGTGAGCCAGCCGCTCTACCTAACCCGATTATGATGATGGACCAGGTCAGTGCAGGTTACGGCGACCATCTGATTCTGGAAAAAATTCGCCTGAATCTGGTTCCGGGCAGCCGCATCGGTCTGCTGGGCCGTAACGGGGCAGGTAAATCAACCCTGATTAAACTCTTATCGGGCGAGCTCAATCCGCAAGGTGGCGATCTGACCTACTCGCAAGGCGTCAAGATTGGTTACTTTGCCCAGCATCAGTTGGAAACACTGCACCCGGAAGAGACGCCGCTGCAGCATATGATGCAAATCGCACCAGACAAAAACGAACTGGAGTTACGTAACTATCTCGGCAGCTTTGGTTTTCACGGCGATAAAGCGCTGGATAAAGTCGGCCCCTTCTCCGGTGGGGAAAAGGCGCGTTTAGTATTAGCGCTGATCGTATGGCAAAAGCCCAACCTGCTATTGCTCGACGAACCGACCAACCACCTCGACCTCGACATGCGCCAGGCCCTGACCCTGGCTCTGCAAAGCTACGAGGGGGCGATGGTGATCGTCAGCCACGACCGCTATCTGCTGCGCGCGACCACCGATGACCTGTACCTGGTACATGACCAACAAGTCGCACCGTTTGATGGCGATCTGAACGACTACTATAAGTGGCTGACTGACCAACAAAAAGCCGATCGTAAAGAGAGTGCAGCGCAGGCACCGGCCAAAGACAACACCAACAGTGCCGCAGCGAAAAAAGAGCAGAAACGACGTGAAGCAGATTTCCGCAAGCTGACCGCGCCAATTCGCAAAAAGCTGACACAACTGGAAGCAAAAATGGATAAGTTGAACGCCACCATTGCCGAGGCAGAACAACAATTATCCGATTCCGCACTGTATGACGCGGAAAATAAAGCTAAACTTAATCAGGTTCTCGCAACTCAGGCCAGCGCTAAATCCGAACTGGAACAGGTCGAAGGTGACTGGATGAGTGAGCAGGAAGCCCTGGAAGAGATGGAACAGGAGTTCAACATTCAATGAGCCAAGAACACGTCACACTATCCCTCACGTTAGAAAGATTGTGGCAATTCAGTTTGCAATACTACAGCGTACGCGAGGTCAAAGAGGCGTGTCTCAGCTTACAGAATAACTTTAACGGCAATGTGAACTTACTGCTGCTGCTTAAATATCTCGACGAGCAGCAGCTCACCTTGCAGGAACAGGACTGGCAATCACTGATTGAAGGCATTGCCAGAACCGAAACCCTGCTCCATCACTACCGCGAACTGCGCCGCAAGCTCAAAAACAATCTGACCGATACTTTATACCGCGAAGCGCTGCAGTTTGAACTGCAGCTTGAGAAGCAGCAGCAGTCTGACCTTATTGAGGTCATCAACCGTCATACCCTGACCATCAATCACGGCGAAGTACTGACCTTACGCTACTGTCGCCAGCTCGGTGCCGAACATCTGGCCACCATTTTCGGTAAACCCGTTCCGGCTTCATTCTGAGCGCTCACCACTGCGCCCAGACAGGGCAGCGCGGCAAAATTCGAACAGCCGATTATTAGGGTATATACTCATTTAAACACTTTGTATTGGCTGAACTATGACCCAATTTGTTGCCGCGACCGGCCTGAAGAATCCCCACCTGCAAACCTTATTGCCGCGCTTTATCCGCAAAAAGGCACTGTTCGAACCTTGTTGGCAGACACTGGACACGCCGGACGGTGATTTTCTCGATCTGGCCTGGAGTGAAGACCCGCAGCATACCCGCGGCAATAAGCCCGTGTTCGTGTTGTTTCATGGTCTGGAAGGCTGCTTTTACAGCCCGTATGCCAATGGCCTGATGCACGCTTTTGCCCAGGATGGCTGGCTGTCCGTGATGATGCACTTTCGCGGCTGCAGTGGTAAACCCAACCACCTGGCACGTGCTTATCATTCCGGCGAGGTGGAAGATGCGCGCTTTGTGCTGGAGAACATCCGTGAGCGCTTCCCACAGCAGACCATTATCGCGGTCGGCATCTCACTCGGTGGCAACATGCTGGTTAATTACCTCGCCCATTACAACCAGGATCCGATCCTGAGCGCCGCGACTATCGTCTCGGCGCCGCTTGACCTGGCCGCCTGCTCAGAGCGGATTGAGCGCGGCTTCTCCAAGTTGTACCGTACCTATCTGCTCTCATCACTGAAAAATACCGCGCTCAAAAAGCATCACCTGCTGAAAGGTGAACTCGGGCTGTCTTACCACAATATAAAGCGTGTCACCCGCCTGCAGGAGTTTGACGACCTGATCACCGCCCCACTGCACGGCTTTCGTGATGCCAGCGATTATTACCAGCGCTGTTCAGGGATTCATAAATTGCAGGATATCCGCCTGCCGACCCAGATCATTCATGCCAAAGACGACCCCTTTATGACCGATGCAGTGATCCCGAAATTTATCCTGCCGGATAACATTGACTATCGTCTATTCGAGCAGGGTGGCCACGTCGGCTTTGTCAGCGGTAGCCTGCTCAAACCGGTGTTCTGGCTCGAACAAGCCCTGCCCGCTTACTATGCCTGCCTGCGCGATAAAAACTGATATAATCGCCCTGTTCATCCATCATAAAAGTATGAGGTATTTATGATTGTTCCCTGGCAACAAATTGACCCCGACACGTTAGACAGCCTGATCCGCGAATTCGTGTTACGTGAAGGCACCGACTACGGTGCACAAGAAGTTTCGCTGCAGGATAAAGTCGATCAGGTCAGATCCCAGCTGCAGCGCGGTGATGCGGTAATTGTTTACTCTGAACTGCATGAAACGGTCGATATCAAAACCAACCGCGCTTAAGCCATCACCCGCTCACCGTTTCCGTGCTATAGTGTTTCGACTCAGGCTGTGAAATTACACAGCCTCGTTAAGGAATCAGAGACAAGGTCTGTCATGTCAGCGAAACACCCAATTATTGCCGTGACCGGTTCATCGGGCGCGGGCACCACCACCACCTCAGAAGCCTTTCGCAAGATGTTCAATATGATGGACATCCGGCCGGCCTGGGTGGAAGGTGACAGTTTTCACCGTTTTACCCGTCCGGAGATGGACGTCGAAATCCGTAAAGCACGGGAGCAAGGGCGCCATATCAGCTACTTCGGCCCTCAGGCCAACGATTTTGCCGCGCTGGAAGGCTTCTTCCGTCAGTATGGTAAGTCCGGTACCGGCCAGATTCGCCGTTATCTGCACACCTTTGACGAAGCGGTCCCTTACAATCAGATGCCGGGCACCTTTACCCCGTGGCAGGATCTGCCACAGAACTCAGACATCATGTTCTACGAAGGTCTGCACGGCGGAGTCGTCGATGGTGACATCAATGTCGCTCAGCATGTCGATTTTCTGATCGGCATGGTGCCTATCGTCAACCTGGAATGGATTCAGAAATACGTGCGTGATACCCGCGACCGCGGCCACTCACGTGAAGCGGTGATGGACTCCATCGTGCGTTCGATGGATGACTACCTCAACTACATCACACCGCAGTTTTCCCGCACCCACATCAACTTCCAGCGCGTACCGACGGTCGATACCTCTAACCCGCTAAACGCCAAAGGCATCCCGAGCCTGGATGAAAGTTTTGTGGTGATCCGGGTGCGCGGGATTAAAAATGTCGACTATCCCTACCTACTGGCGATGATTGACGGCTCGTTTATGTCACGCCACAACACCATCGTGGTTCCGGGCGGTAAAATGAGCTTCGCGATGGAGCTGATCGTACGGCCACTGCTGGAACAACTGATAGAATCAGGAAAAATCGGCTGAGGCTGTCGCTTACTTTTCATACCGTGATCATGGGCACAGTTTTGCGTACATTATCCGGTCTCCAACACGATTAAAGTCAAGAAATCGTGTTGGAAAAAGGATACTATTCTAAACCGAAACACAAGATAACTTGCAGCAATAATAAAGTCCTCTTATTCTAGAGAATCCGTTGAATAAGGCTTCGCTAAAATATGGATAGCAGCAAGCGTACCCTGCAGAGGAAGTGAGATATTATGGTTCTAGGTAAACCTCAAACCGACCCAACACTAGAGTGGTTTCTTTCCCATTGTCACATTCATAAGTACCCTTCAAAAAGCACGCTGATTCACGCGGGCGAAAAAGCAGAAACCCTGTACTACATCGTTAAAGGTTCTGTTGCGGTACTGATCAAAGATGAAGAAGGTAAGGAGATGATTCTGTCTTACCTGAACCAAGGTGATTTCATCGGTGAACTTGGCTTGTTTGAAGAAGGCCAAGAGCGTACTGCCTGGGTTCGTGCCAAATCTCCTTGTGAAGTGGCTGAAATTTCGTTCAAGAAATTCCGTCAGTTGATTCAGGTTAACCCTGATATCCTGATGCGTCTTTCTGGTCAGATGGCGCGCCGTCTGCAAGTCACCAGCCAAAAAGTAGGCGATCTGGCGTTCCTGGACGTAACGGGCCGTATCGCGCAGACTCTGCTGAACCTGGCGAAACAACCAGATGCGATGACCCACCCGGATGGTATGCAAATCAAGATTACCCGCCAGGAAATCGGTCAGATTGTCGGCTGTTCACGTGAAACCGTTGGCCGTATCCTGAAGATGCTGGAAGAGCAGAACCTGATTTCTGCGCACGGCAAAACCATCGTGGTTTACGGCACGCGTTAAGCCCATACGGCAAATAGACAAGATTGCAAAAGCCACCTCGCGGTGGCTTTTTTATAGCGTTCAGGACACCAGGTGATTACTTTCAGACACCTAATTATTGAGCTCACGGCACCTAATTATTGAGCTCAAGACACCTAATTATTGAGCTTAGGGTACCAAGCAGGCTCTCTAGCGGCTGTCTGTACTTTCGAAAATCTTATCGGCCGAGGCCGCGACAAAGCCGGTGTACAACTTACCATCCGGCAGCGGATAACGTTTGGCGAACTCATAAAAACCGCCCGGGATGGTATAGCTCCCCTCACTAAAACGCACCTCAACCTTATCCGCCATGGTCGAGGACTGTTCGAGCAATACCTGCGGCGACCCTTTTACTTCGCCGCCCGATTCGTTGATGGTAAATCCGGCCTGGCGCAGGTGATCATTAACCTGCTGCACTTCATGCAGATGCTTGAGCTGATTGACATTGACGGTGAAATGGTTGGCACCATAACCGTGTGCTGCCAGCCAGGAGGCATACTCGCTCTCAGCGGCCAGCACCTGATAATCCGCGTAGCTTAACTCCCATAAGCGCCCGCCGAAGAGAAAATCACTGCCCGTCAGCTGACGCTCATCAACCTGAGCCACCAACCCCTGTACAATGGCCTGCAACTGCGCTGAGCACTCTGCCACTTTGAGTTCACTGATAAACACTTTCGGCTGCAACGGATCCGGATGCTCATAATGTTTGGCCACCAGTTTTTTACTCTCAAACAGATACTCGCCGCACGCCTGATAACCCAGCTCGATAAACGGCCGGGCAAGAGTCTCCAGGCCTAATGGCGCCAGATTGAAGGTACGCAGGGCAATATGGTCATTGATCAGTGCTTCGTCTTCTTCCAGCAACTGATGCACTTTGTCCGCCGAAGGACAAAGACGGTCAATGTAATCATTCCACAGAGATTGAAACAGATCTGTTGGCGTCATAACGCCTCCTTATCAGCACGCCAGCGCGTGCATTAGCGTTCACCACCCGACAGGGCGGCACAGTGATAGCAACTACCGGGCCGGCACTTGGCCAGCCCCTGAACTCACAGTTCGATGCCCGGGCTGAGCGTCGCCGGCAACTCCGTCGCAGAACCTTCCATCGAAGCCATCGGATAAGCGCAGTAGTCGGCGGCATAGTAGGCACTCGGACGCAGGTTACCGGACGCACCCGGCCCGCCAAACGGCGCATCTCCGCTCGCGCCGGTCAGTTGCCGGTTACGGTTAACAATACCGGCACGAATATGGTCGACGAAATACTGCCACTCGTTGTCATCGGTACTGACCAGACCGGCTGACAAACCAAACTGGGTATCATTGGCCAGCGCAACAGCCTGCTCAAGGCCGTGGTAACGCACTACCTGCAGCAACGGCCCGAACACTTCTTCATCCGGTAGTTCACGCACCGCGGTCACATCAATAATCCCCGGTGTCACAAACGCCGCCTGCAGCGCACGAGCCTCAATCAAAGGCTCAGCACCAAGCTCAACCAGACGGGCCTGCGCAGCGAGGATCACCTCAGCCGCCGCAACCGAGATTTGCGGGCCCATAAATGGCGCCGGCTCGGCAAACGGCTGGTCAATACGCAGCTTGCGGGTCGCCTCAACCAGACGTACCAGCAGCGCATCGCCTTTCTCTCCGGCGGGAATGTACAACCGCCGCGCGCAGGTACAACGCTGCCCGGCACTGATAAAAGCGGATTGCAGTATGGTGTACACGGTCGAGTCCAGATCGCCATACTGCTCAGAGATCACCATAGGGTTATTGCCGCCCATTTCCAGCGCCAGCATCTTACCCGGCTGACCGGCGAACTGACGGTGCAACAAATGACCGGTATGAGCGCTGCCGGTAAACAGCAGGCCACCAATGCCTTTTGACTGCGCTAAAGCGATGCCAGTCTCTTTTCCGCCCTGAACCAGGTTAAGCACACCATCCGGCAATCCGGCCTGCTGCCACAGTTTCATCGCTATTTCACCGGTCCACGGCGTCTGCTCTGACGGCTTAAACACCACAGTATTACCCGCCAGCAGCGCCGGTACAATGTGTCCGTTCGGCAAATGCCCCGGGAAATTATATGGCCCGAATACCGCCATGACGCCGAGCGGGCGATGGCGCAGCACAATCTGGTTGCCCGCCGCCTCACGCACACTTTCGCCGGTACGGTCATGATAAGCACGAATAGAAATCGCAATTTTACCGGCCATCGCCGCCGCTTCAGTGCGGGTTTCCCACAATGGTTTGCCGGTTTCTTTGGCAATGACTTCGGCGATCATCTCGCTGTTGGCTTTCACCTGCTCAGCAAACGCCAGCACGACCTGTTCACGCTCAGCAAACGAACGTTGCTTCCAGCTCAGCAGTGCGCTGCGCGCGGCACTGACCGCCGCTTCAACCTGAGCTGGTGTCGCGCAGTCCCCCTGCCAGACTACTTCCTGGTTGTATGGGCTTAGAGAGGTGAAATGTTCACCCTGGCCAGCCACCCATTGACCGGCAATCCACTGAGTCATGTGTTACATCCTTAACTTGTCTTGTAAATGGGACCTACTGGGCCAGAATCCGCACCCAGTCACCGGTTTCCACCTGGAGCGCTAGAGCGACGTCCGGCGCAATAATGACGGTGCCGTTTTCGCGGTTATGCGCTGCTTTCGCTGCGGTGGCACGAAACTGTTCAAATGAGCTGTTACACATCAAAAACGTCTGCGAACTGGAGTGCGCAGCCACTTCAACCTTAGCCCGCACCGACTCGCGCACCGATTCGATATTGCGTAAATCGCACTCGACTGACGGACCGGCATCAAAAATGTCGACATAGTTGCGGCAGGTAAAGCCCTCTTTTTCCAGTAAGGCTAATGCCGGGCGGGTTTTCTCATGCACCTGACCAATCACGGCCTGCGCTTCTTTACTCAGCAGGTTGATGTAGATCGGCAGTTTGGGCATCAGATCGGCAATAAAGCCTTTTTTGCCAATCCCGGTCAGATAATCCGCCATGGTGAAATCAATCGAAAAAAAGTGTTCCTGCAGCCACTGCCAGAACGGCGAGTTACCCTGCTCGTCCGACACGCCGCGCATTTCGGCGAATATGGTTTGCGAAAAGCGCTCCGGGTGTTCTGCCATCATCAGAAAACGGCACTTCGACATCAGACGCCCGTTCAGCCCCTGACGGAACGCCGGGCGCAGGTAAAGGGTGCAGATCTCGGAGCAACCGGTGTAGTTGTTGCCAAACGTCAGTAACTTGACCACATTGTTGACGCCGAGTTTAGGTGAAGAATGCACTATGGTACTGATGTGATAAGAGTAACAGGGCATGTCCCAGCCAACCGCCGCTTCAATACCGGTGGTACCGGCCACTTCGCCGCTTTCGGAGTCAAAGCCAACCATCAGGTAACCTTCGTCTCCCGGCTCGGTCACATTGGATTTGCTAAAACTGTATTCGGAATGGGTAATGCGGTTGGTCAACAGTTCCTGGTTGACCGGCAATGAGGTGAAACCATGTCCCGATTCAACCGCGCAGGTATGCAGCGCGTCATAATCAGACATTGCAATGGGGCGAACAACAAGCATCTATATTCCCTCCAGATGCAGACAGGCCCGCGCCTGTCAGCCTGATAACACACTGTATCCGCGCCATCTGCTGGCTAGGATACAGTGCTCCGGCTCGCTTAAACTAGCGTCGCAATCGCTTTATCCAGTCGTGCTAAGCCTTGTTCAATTTCTTGCTCTGTGATCACCAGTGATGGTGTCATACGCACCACAGACGCACCTGCCACCAGCAGCATCAGGCCTTGCTGACCAGCCGCCACCAACACATCACGCGCGCGGCCTTGCCACTCATCGTTCAGTGCCGCACCCAGCAGCAGACCTTTACCACGGATCTCTTTAAACAGGTTGTATTTGGCGTTGATTTTCTCCAGTCCGGCACGCAGCAGAGCTTCACGCTGCTTAACCCCCGCCAGCGTCTCAGGTTGGCTGACGATATCCACCACCGCCTCTGCCACAGCACAAGCCAGCGGGTTACCACCATACGTCGAGCCGTGTACGCCCACTTTCATGTGCTGCGCCAATTTAGTCGTGGTCAGCATGGCGCCGATTGGGAAACCGCCGCCCAGTGATTTGGCGGTGCTGAGAATATCCGGAGTCACGCCAATGCCCTGATAAGCATAGAAATCACCGGTACGGCCGTTACCGGTCTGTACTTCATCAAAAATCAGCAGGGCGTTGTGTTTATCACACAGCTCACGCACCGCCTGGACAAATTCAGGGTTCGGCGACACGATGCCGCCTTCGCCCTGCAGCGGCTCCATCATGATGGCACAGGTGCGATCAGAGATGTGTGCCTGCAGCGCTTCGATATCGTTGTAAGGCAGGTGCGTCACATCGCCCGGTTTTGGACCAAAGCCGTCCGAGTATGCTTCCTGGCCGCCCACGGTGACAGTAAAGAAAGTACGGCCGTGGAAACCCTGTTTAAATGCGATGATTTCCGATTTTTGCGCACCATACACATCTGCCGCATAACGACGGGCCAGCTTCAGGGCCGCCTCGTTCGCTTCTGCGCCAGAGTTAGCAAAGAATACTTTTTCCGCAAAGCTGACCTCGGTCAGTTTTTTTGCCAGACGCAGCGCAGGCTCATTGGTCATCACGTTGCTGAGGTGCCAGATTTTGTTGCCCTGTTCAGTCAGCGCTTTCACCATAGCCGGATGACAGTGCCCCAAACAGCTCACTGCGATACCGCCGGCAAAGTCGATGTACTCTTTACCCTGCTGATCCCAAACACGTGAACCTTGGCCCTTAACCGGGATGAACTCCATCGGGTTATAACAAGGCACCATCACCTCATCAAACAAACCACGATCTACTTTATTTTCCACTGTCATTACCCATTCCTTATCAATACCGCATGCCTGGCAAAAAGGCTCTCCTTCCCAAAACCTTACTCATAAGATTTTGTGTTGCGTTTAAGCAGATGCAGCATTGTATTTACAAAATATTAACCAATTCAATAGTGAATTATTCTTTCAGCTTAGCATTTAAGCTCACAATCCTCACCACTCATGATTATTTATGCACCATGTAAACTCTTTTATGAAGCACTTTTTAACAATGAGCGAAAAAACCTCATTTGAGCCCTGTATCCATCAGCGCTAGCAAGGCGTTGGCAGGATGTGCGGCGCATAAATTTTCAACACAGAAAAAAGGTAAATTTAATGACGAAAATGTTAAGAAAAGTGATCGCGATCAGGAATCAGCCCGCCGGATATACCGCCAGGCTGAGAGGAAAAAGAAAGATTTGCGCGCTCAGCGCTTAAGAAAATTCGCCAGCAACTCGTGGCCTTGTTCGGTTTTAATCGATTCCGGGTGAAACTGCACCGCGTCAATCGGCAGGGTTTTGTGCTGATAGCCCATGATCTCATCCACGCTGCCATCGGCCAGTTCAGTCCAGGCGGTCAGCTCAAAACAATCCGGCAAAGTACCGCTTTTGACCACCAGCGAGTGATAGCGGGTCACAGTGAGCGGATTGTTCAGACCAGCGAATACACTGCGTCCGGTATGTCGGACCGGTGAGGTTTTACCATGCATCACCTGACGGGCACGCACCACTTCACCACCAAATACCTGTGCAATCGCCTGATGGCCCAGACACACGCCAAGCATCGGCAGCTTGCCGGCAAAATGCGCAATCGCCGCCAGAGAAATACCGGCTTCATTGGGCGTGCACGGCCCGGGCGAAATCACCAGATGGCTTGGCGCCATCGCTTCAATCTGTTCGAGCGAGATCTCATCGTTACGCACCACCTCAACCTTTGCGCCCAGTTCGCAAAAGTACTGGTACAGGTTATAGGTGAACGAATCATAGTTATCGATAATCAGAAGCATAGTGGTGTTACAGGTTAGAGAACAACCCCCGCATTCTACAAATCCCCGATGCGGATTCAATCAATAAAAGCGTTTTGCCGCTAATCATGGCTGTTTTTGTCTGTGCCATGCCGCTCACCGGCGTCGATCGCTGCCATAAATAAGGGGACCTAAGCCCCCTCAATCACCTATGCTGCGCTTTATCGGCTCAGCGTGGCGCCTGACAGCGACCTTTGCCGTGCGACGAATGCGGGCAACCAACCGGAGACATGCATTTTAAACAGAGCGAGTGACAATTGAGATGACGCTTAGATTAAGCCTTGATTACACGGTTTTTCGTCAGGCCGCCGCTGTCTCAACCTGCGTTCGCCTGACCTACCTGACGCGGAACAAAAAAAGCCCCGGCCGAAGCCAGGGCTGATAACTCATGCATTCGCGCTTACGGACGAGCAACAAAGCCGACCGCTTGGTAAACCTGTTTCAGGGTTTCGTAAGCACGGGCAGAGGCTTTCTCGGCACCATCACGCATCACACTGTCCAGGAACGCGCGGTCCGCACGCACACGGTGGTACTCTGCTTGCACAGGTTCCAGCATGGCCACCAGTGCTTCGCCGACATCTTTCTTAAACGGGCCGTACATTTCCACCCCGGCGTACTCGGCTTCGATCTCGGCAAATGTCTTACCGGTCGCTGCTGCATACAGGCCCATCAGGTTCGCAATGCCCGCTTTGTTCTGCGCATCATAAGCAATGCGTGGCGGTGTATCGGTATCCGTTTGCGCTTTGTTAATCTTCTTGATGATCGACTTCGGCTCTTCCAGCAGGGTGATCACGTTCTTACGGTTGTCGTCGGATTTCGACATCTTCTTGGTCGCATCCTGCAGACTCATTACGCGCGCATTCACTTCCGGAATGTACGGCTCTGGTACGGTGAAGATTGGCGCATCCGGGCTGTAGATGTTATTAAAACGAGTCGCGATATCACGCGCCAGTTCCAGATGTTGTTTCTGGTCGCTGCCAACCGGTACCTGGTGGGCACCGTACAGCAGAATATCGGCCGCCATCAAAACCGGGTAATCGTACAGACCCACGTTAACATCATTGGCGTAACGGGCTGACTTATCTTTGAACTGAGTCATGCGGTTCAGTTCACCCATTTGCGTGTAACAGTTCAGCACCCATCCCAATTGAGCATGCTCCGGTACATGTGACTGGACAAACAGCGTGCTCTTTTGCGGATCAACGCCAACCGCCAGACAAATTGCCAGCGCGTCCAGGGTCGCTTCATGCAGCGCTTTAGGATCCTGACGAACCGTAATCGCGTGCAGATCCACCACACAGTACTGACAATCATAATCGTCCTGCATTTGTTGCCACTGACGTAGAGCACCCAGGTAGTTACCGATACTAAGTTCACCTGACGGTTGAACACCACTCAATACGATGGGTTTGCTCATGAGAATGATTTCCTTGTTACTTAAAATGAGATAAGACAGAACAAATCTGTAATAACACCCGCCAGGCTAGAGCGGGCGGGTGTTAATTCGAAAACAGTAATTCAGCAGTGTACTCATTAACGAGTATTTTGCCAGAGAAGATTGCCAACTTTAGGCGCAAACCGCCAGGAGTTCCAGCAGTTCGGCAATGTTATCCGCGACCACATCCGGACCAGCATTGGCAATCGGCTCACCATGGTTGTAGCCATAAGTCAGACCAAACGACGCGCAGCCGGCATTTTTAGCCGCCAGAATGTCATTTTTGGAATCGCCGACCATCAGCATCTGCGCTGCACTGAGCTGATGTTTTTCCAGCAGCCAGTTGAGTGCCATCGGATCCGGTTTTTTATGCGGGAAGGTATCACCACCGATCACATCGCTGAAAAAGCCGTCGATGCCATGTTGCTCGAGGATATGCGGCACAAACTTAGACGGTTTATTGGTCACCACTGCCAGGGTGAAACCGGCATCATGCAGCTCGCTCAGCGTCTGTTTGACATTCGCGTACAGATGGCTCAGCTTGTGGCCGGTCTGCTCATAGAAGTCGTCAAACAGAGCGCGCGCCTGGTTGCGGGTTGCGGCGCTCAGCTCTGGATCTATAGTCAGGCTCTGGCTCAGCGCGCGGCCAATCAGCACATCGGCGCCATTACCGACGTAATCGCGCACCTGCAGTTCAGACACGCCAGGGTAACCCAAAGCACGCACGGCCTGGTCAGCCGCAACCGCAAGATCCGGCACACTGTCGAGCAAAGTACCGTCGAGATCAAAAGCAATCAGTTTAATCTGGTTCAAAATATTCTTCCTAGGCTGGTTATAATCATGAGGCTGATTAAGAGTAATCATGGTGACCAAGTCGTTATTCAACCCGGGCCAGTTCAGCGCGCATTTCGGCAATCACTGCCTGATAATCCGGCTGACCAAAAATCGCCGAACCGGCGACGAACATATCGGCACCGGCGGCGGCGATTTCGCGAATGTTGTCCACTTTGACTCCGCCGTCGATTTCAAGCCGGATATCGCGCCCGCTGGCATCGATAAGCTTGCGTACAGCACGCAGTTTATCCAGGGTATGCGCAATGAAGGACTGACCGCCAAAACCCGGATTCACTGACATCAGCAGAATCATGTCCACTTTGTCCATGAGGTAATCCAGATGGCTGAGAGAGGTGGCCGGGTTAAGCACGACACCGGCTTTACAGCCATGCTCTTTAATCAGTTGCAGGGTACGGTCAACGTGTTCAGACGCTTCAACATGGAAAGTGATCATCGACGCACCGGCTTTGGCAAAATCGGGAATGATGCGATCGACCGGCTTAACCATCAGATGCACATCAATCGGAGCGGTGATGCCGTAGTCGCGCAGCGCTTTACAGATTGGCGCACCGAACGTCAGGTTAGGTACGTAGTGATTGTCCATCACATCGAAGTGAACGACGTCGGCACCGGCCGCAAGTACACGTTCGACGTCTTCTCCGAGACGGGCAAAATCAGCGGAGAGAATGGATGGCGCAATGAGAAAATCTTTCATACCTGACCTCTTAGGCGATGGAATACGATGAACAGTTTATGTTCGCATTCTACCTAAGCGAGCGGCGAGATCCTAGCAGCAAGGCAAGGATCGTCAGATAGCGGCAGGATCTTTCAGTCGCGGGCGGCACTCAGCGCTCGCGGATTAAACAGCGCCAGCAGCTCATCGACTTTATTACGCCCGGCTCCGTTGCGGCTAATGGTACGTTTGACCTTCACCACATTGAGCTGCGCGCCGTGATACAGCCGGCGGGTCAGGATGGTATCGTGGTTGGAAATCAGCACCGGGATACCGCGTTCAGAAGCGGTTTTTTCCGCCACGTCAGCCAGCGCCGCCTGATCATCAAGAGAGAAGCCGTTACCGGCATAGGAGGTAAAGTTGGCGGTGTTGGAGAGCGGTGCGTACGGCGGATCACAATAGACCACACTGTTCTCATCCGCGCGGGCAAAAGTGTCGACATAGCTGGTACAGACAAAGGTCGCTCGCTGGGCTTTCTCGGCAAAAAATTCCAGCTCGGCGTGCGGAAAATACGGTTTTTTGTACGAACCGAACGGCACGTTAAAGCCACCTTTCTTGTTGTAACGGCACAAGCCGTTAAAACCGAAACGGTTCATGTACAGAAACGCCAGCGAACGGTACATCACATCATCGCTCTGATTGAATTCGGCCCGGATAGACAAATACGCTTCTTTGCGATTGTTATCGGCCACGAACCAGCGCCGTGCTTCATCGATATATTGCTGTGGACTCTGCTTGAGCAGGTTGTACAGGTTGATCAGATCCGGATTAATGTCCGCCAGCAGGTAGCGTTCAAACTCGGTATTGAGAAAAATAGATCCTGCACCGACAAACGGTTCAACCAGCTGCTCCGCTGGCGGCAGGTGACGTTGAATGTCTTCAACCAGGCTAAATTTTCCTCCAGCCCATTTCAGAAAGGCACGCTGCTTCTTCATCTACTGCTCTAATCAATCACCGAAAAAATAAGGCTGCGGAATGTAACATATTTTCAGGTCAGACCCAACGTAATTGGCGCCGTAAGACGCGAATAGCCCGAGAATGTGTGCCTTTTACTGACCGCGGGCAATCTCGCGTTGTACCTGGCTGAGTGACTTAGCCCACGGGCCGAGTGACTGCAGCGGCTGCGGCAGAGTCTCAACCGCATCACGCGCCAGCTGAATCGTCGCATAGTTGCGGTACGTGATAATGTACCATTCGGTGTCATTACGCACCGTCGGATACACATTCACCTCGCCCTGTAACTGATACTGGTCGATAAAACGCTGCACTTCCGGCAATGAGTTCACCGCAGCCAGCTGCAAGGTGTAGCTGCGTGGCGACATGGCATTAAGCTCGTCCCGCCCGAATGAAAAACGCACCGGCCTATCGCTCTGACCGGCCTCGGCGGCACTATTTTCAGCGCCAGCAGCCTGGTCGTTCGTTTCGCTTTCAGCCGCTGCAGCGCTGTTTTGCGGTGCCGCGTCGGCGCTGGCTTGCGGTTGAGACTGAGATTGGGCTGGCACTGCCGCTTTGTCATCCAGCAGCGCATCGACCACATCAGACGTAATCACGACGCGCTGCTGATCACCATCAGCCTTGCCCACCCCTTCGCTCGATTCGATCACCGCCGGCGGCAGGGCTGATGAATCATCATCGGCCTGGGTTCGGTTATCGGCAGCCTCGGCGGCCACATCGTCCATCCGCACCTGCTCATTTGATTCCAGGGTTGGAATTGCCGTCTGTTCAATCCCTTGTGTTAGCTGCTGCGCAGTCTCATCTGCGGACGGCTGCGACCACATCCACCAGTAGCCACCACCGATCAACAGCAGCAGTAAAATCACCAGCAAGGCGATATTGAGAGGTGAACCTATGATTGAACGAATCACGATGCGTTTTTCCATCTTCTGCTCTGCGAGCGCCATAATGTCTCCCGGTAACCGCTTGACCTTTTTAAACGCCTGACGAACCTGGCGTTCCCTGTCATCATCAACATAACGCATAACACGCTGTTCAAACAGTCTGTCCGCCTCAGGTTGTGAAAGCGACTCAATTTCCAGATCGACCGGTTTTAACTCCTGACCATAGCTGAGCCGGGTCAGTAAGGTATCCAGACGACTTGGCAGTGAAAACAGCACCACATTAACACGCCATAACGGATGGCTTTGCGCTTCAAGCAGCCACATCCATAGCTCTGACAGCAGGACGTCTGACAACAAGTGGGCATCGTCGACCACAATCACAACATCACAGATGCTGTCGGCAAACAGAGCAGAAAAGCTATCGCTGAGGGAATCTTTGGGGTTAAACAGCGGGTCAGAAACCAGCTGATTGAGAATGGTGGTACGGCGCTGCTCGTCATCCTGATTAGGATGGCACATCAGCAAAGACTGATTTTTATCCTCAGCCCAGTGCTCCAGAAAACGTTGGGCAAGCCAGGATTTTCCGGCGCCTTTGCTTCCGGCGACATTGACAAAATTGGAACTATACCGGGTCAGGAGCTGCAAGCGTTCCAGCAACTCCACCTGAGAATCCAGTGTCAACTCATGTGCCAAACTCATGACTTATCCTAGTGATAAGACGGGATGACTGCAGCCCGAGACAGGTTTATACCGTGCGGCAGTAATCGATCGCCTGTTGAATGATGGCTTGCGGTACGCCTTTCACTACTTCAGAGGTACCAATACCAGTCGGTAATACTAAGCGTAGCTCACCTGCCAATACTTTTTTATCCCGCATCATGTGCTTGATGAAATCATCGAACGACATGCTGTCCGGAGTATGGATAGGCAGTTTGGCCTGCAACAGAATAGCTTTGATGCGCTCCAGTTCCGGCTCGCTAATCAGCCCCTGTAACTGAGCGGTTTTGGCCGCCATCACAGTGCCTGCAGCGACCGCTTCACCGTGCAGCCAGTTACCGTAGCCGAGCTCAGCCTCAATCGCGTGACCGAACGTGTGTCCGAGGTTGAGCAGAGCACGGATACCCGCTTCTTTCTCATCCTGCGCCACAACTTCAGCTTTAATCTGGCAACAGCGCGCAATAGCGTAGGTCAGCGCCTCTTCATCCAGAGCGTAGAGCGCAGACATGTTCTGCTCCAGCCAGACAAAGAAATCCTGATCATAAATGATGCCGTATTTGATCACTTCTGCCATCCCGGCCGCAAACTCACGCTCCGGCAACGTTGACAGACACTGGGTATCAATCAGCACCGCTTTCGGTTGATAGAAAGCACCGATCATGTTTTTGCCCAGCGGATGGTTAACCGCGGTCTTACCGCCGACCGATGAATCGACCTGCGATAACAGTGTGGTCGGCACCTGGATGAAGTCGACTCCGCGTTGATAACACGCCGAGGCAAATCCAACCAAATCACCAATCACGCCGCCACCGAGCGCGACAATCACCACATCGCGGCTGTAGTTGTGCTCAAGCAGATAACTCATGATGGTATTAAAGGTGTCGAGAGTTTTGTATTGCTCGCCATCCGGTAGTTCAAGCACTGCCGACTGACAACCGAGGCTATCCAGCATCGCTGTCAGTTTATCCGCATACAGTGGGGCCACGGTATGGTTAGTGATAATCAGGACTTTTTGCTTTGCCGACAGACAAAGAAGAGCCGGATCATTGAACAATCCGGCGCCAATAGAGATAGGGTAGCTACGTTCATCTAAGCTGACCGTAATCCGTTCCATGGTATGCACTCCACGTCAAAGAACAACTTAATGTTCTTCTAGCATTTTTACGATCTGGTTGGCTACCACTTTTGCACTTTGATCATCAGTGCGTACAGTAATATCTGCGATCTCTTCATACAGTGGGTTACGATCACCCGCCAGGCCTTCCAGGACTTCGCGAGGGTTGTCAGTCTGCAGCAACGGACGTTTTTTGTCGCGATTGGTACGCGCCAGTTGCTTCTCGATGGTGGTTTCCAGGTAAACAACGATGCCACGTGCAGATAGACGGTTGCGGTTCTCTTTGCTTTTCACAGAACCACCACCGGTGGCAAGAACAATACCTTGCTGCTCAGTGAGATCATTAATCACAGCTTCTTCGCGTTTACGGAAGCCCTCTTCACCTTCGACATCAAATACCCATGCGATATCTGCGCCAGTGCGCTCTTCAATCACAGTATCAGAGTCAACAAACTCCATATGCAGTTGCTGAGCCAGGTGTCTACCAATTGTGCTTTTGCCAGCGCCCATTGGGCCAACAAGGAAAATATTGCGTTTTTCAGCCATGTTTAGCAGTAATTTACAACGTTAATTCAATGACATCGCCACAAGGTTACGCCGGACAGAAGTCAGCGATAGGATTGCTTGTGGCACCTATTCCTCACAGATATTTCGTGATAAGACCCGAAATTATCTAGATATGGTGCCAGTAATGCAACTTTAATTTTTACCGACCACCAATATTGACGGGTAAGTTACTGAATCACAACTTTCGGCGTGACGAAGATCAGCAGCTCACCTTTACCACTTTGCTGGTAACTGCGCCGGAACAATGCCCCCAGCCACGGCAAGTCCCCCAGCAGCGGCACCTTATCCACCGTATGGCTGACACTGTGCTGGAAAATACCGCCCAGCACCACGGTTTCACCGTCATTAACCAGCACCTGGGTACCGATACGCTGAGTGTTAATGGCAACCGCTTCACCAGTTCCGGTCTGCACCACTTCCCCCGGCCGGTCCTGAGTGACATTCAAATCCAGCACCAGTCGATTATCCGGCGTAATCTGAGGGGTCACCTTGAGGCTCAGCACCGCCTTTTTAAACGCCACGCTGGTCGCCCCGCTCGACGACGACTCCAGATACGGAATTTCTGTGCCCTGCTCAATAAAAGCCGGCTGTTGATTGGTGGTGATAAGACGCGGACTGGAGATAATTTCCGCTTTCGACTCACGCTGCAAAGCCGACAGTTCAAGATCAAGCAAGGTGTCAGAGCCAAGGCGCGCCACCTGAAACGCAATCGTGGACGCATTCAGTGAGGTGGCGGCCAGATTGACGTTGAGACGATCTTCCAGTGCCAGATCGCCCGATTCATCCGCCAGGCCTGCGCCGGCAAACAGATTCTCCTCCAGAGAGGCCCCTATCCGGCCATGCGCGGGGGAAGAATGAAATCCCCAGCGTACCCCCAGCTCATCCAAATCACCTTCATTGATGCTGACAATGCGCGCCTCAATCTGCACCTGCTTGACCGGCACATCGAGCGCTTTGACCATTCTCGCGATATCCGCAACGTTCGGTGCCAGATCGCGCACCAGCAGCGCATTGGTGCGTTCATCAACGCTAAGCGAACCGCGCTCAGACAGCAGGCCAAAATTACCGTCCGTCGCAATGATCGCCGCCATGTCCTGCGCTCTGGCATAATGCACCGTGACCACCTGGCTATGCAGCGGTGCCAGGAGCTGCGCCTGCTCCCTGTGGTGCTGGGCCTGACGGGCAAACTCATCCTGCGGCGCAATCAGCATCACACCATCCACCCGTTGCATCTCCAGCCCGCTGTGTCGCAGGATAAGATTCAGAGCCTGCTGCCAGGTGACATCCTCCAGGCGCAGCGTCAGCTCACCCTGCACACTATCCGACACCACCAGATTGACCCCCT
The DNA here is from genome assembly GCF_004804295.1 of Vibrio sp. H11. Classification (NCBI taxonomy): domain Bacteria; kingdom Pseudomonadati; phylum Pseudomonadota; class Gammaproteobacteria; order Vibrionales; family Vibrionaceae; genus Vibrio; species Vibrio sp. H11. The sequence continues at coordinate 129,425 of NZ_SSHN01000006.1, forward strand.
GATAATCCGCCAGTAACTGCAACACACTGCGCAGCGCTATCGCCTGAAAATTAAGTGAAATCCGGGCGCTTTCACCGGGCTTAGCTGTGATGGTATTCGACGCGGATCTGGTCGCCTGCTCGCTCGCCAGCCCGGTCAGCGGACCGCTCACAGCCAGCACCAGGATCAGCAGGCGCAGCAGATTCACAACCAGCAATCTCACCCAGGCAAAGCGACTGACCGCTGCGGGACATCGCATCATATTCACGCTGCACTCAACTCCATCTTGATCCTCAGCGGCTCAGGCCGGTTACAGTTGCTATTCTCAGCCAGCACCAGCCACAGCGAACGAGCATCGATTCGTTCCACCCGCGCATCTGCCACCTGGTCGCCGACCTTAACCTGCACCAGTTGCCCGGCCTGAATTTCAATCACAGCCAGGCGTTGCTGCTCATTACCGAGCACGGCTTTCAATAACCAGCTGCCCTCAGCAGGCCATCCTTCATTTTCCGCGCGCAACGATAGCGGCAGTGGCAACAAACTGCGGCATGGTTCGGAAGCATCACTGGCTGTGGACGGCACCGCAAACGGATTACTCGCCGCGCTATGCCGCTCAGCCTCCGCTCCGGTCAACGGCCCTGTTTCAGCGCTCAAAGAGTCGGCAGTAAAGGGGGCGGCGGCAAAGACACAATGTCCCGTCAGCACCAGCACCGCAGGCAATAGTCTATGGCTGATAAGCCGCATTCCTGACCTAGTCATCCTCACTCCCGAACTCATCATCACTGTGCAACTCATCAGCCAGATAGGTAAAGCCGCGGGCACGGATCTGCAGCCGTGACAGATCCGGGGAGATACGCTGCCAGCGCACCTCAGTCAACAGCACGCCAAAAGGCAGCGCCGCCAGATCGCGCATAAAGTGGCGCAACGCCGGATACTCACCACTGGCTTCCAGACGCAGTGGTACACGCAGTAATTGGGCCTCAGGCACCACGGTTTGCCACTCAAGCCGGGTCAGCACAAGCTGATGCTGAGCAGCCAACTGACTGATGTGATTTAACAAAGGCGCCAACTGCTGCTGACGCGGAAAGTGACGCAGTAATGCGTCATGGCTCGCCCGCTGGTCGGCATATTGGTCCTGCAGCATCTGCAGTTCATGTTTCGCCTCCGCCCGTTGACGCAGCTCCTGGCTTATCTGCTCAATTTGCTGATCGAGGGATGCTGCAAACTGCTGCTGAGGCAGCAGGCGCGACTGATAGCCGATAGCTGCCACAATCAGCACCAGCAGCAGACGCAGCAGCCACTGCGCGCCGGGTGACCATTGCGCCATCTCGCTGAGATCAAATTGTAAATCACGCATCATGGCTGCACCGCCCGCTCCGGCTGCCACCGGAATGACAGCTCAAACGGCTGATAGATGCTGCCAAAGCGATGTTCAGGCGCAGCAATAAGTTCGATGTTGACTGCGCTGACTGACCTTGCCTCTTGCAGTTGTTCGAGCAGATTATGCAGATGGTCGGCGGCCAGGCTGACTCCGCGCACCTCAACCACAGCAACACTCTGAATAACACTGTCGAGATAGACACCAGGCGGCACGGTTGATGCCAGTTGCTGCATCAGTCGCTCGGCATGATGACGCTGGTCCAGCAGTTGTTGTCGGCTTTGCTGATGCGCACGTGAGCGAGCCAGCTTATGCTGCCACTCGGCAAGTTGCTGCGGATAGCGCGCCAACTGAGCTGACTGCAGCTGTAACGCGCTAAGCTGCTGCTGACGCTGCGTGATTCTGCTTTGTTGCTGCCAGGCCACCAATGCGAGCAGTACCAACCCGAACATCACTGCCGCCAGACTGGCGGCAACAAAACGGTGCTGAGCGGCGACGCGCTGGTGTTCGCGCCAGGGCAGGAAGTTCACCTCCGCGCTCATCGCTTCGCCCCTGACAATAACTGCTGCTGCCAGCGTAAACCCGATAACGCCAGAGCCATCGCCAGGCTATAGCAATGCGGTTTCTCCGGCAGGCTTGCGCCGCCCGCCCGATCCAGGCCATCGAACACAGAGAGCAGGTCACAAGGCAGAGCCTCAGTCAGCGGGCTGCTGAGCAGTTGCTCTGCGCCGCCGCCACACAGCCATAGTCCGGCCACTACATCACTACCGTGCAGAGCGGACAACCGTTGCAGCTCACGCTGCAGGCAATCACATAACATGGCGTCCGCCACCGTTTCGGCAGCGGAGGGCATAGCTGGGAAGGTTAAAGCGGGCGGCTGATTAAAACTCTGTTGCCTGTAGTAAAAACTGCCGTCGGGCAGTTGCATCGTTAAGGTCAGCCAACGCTGGCCGACATCGACCAGCAGGCAGTCACTGCGTCCCTGCTGCACGCTGTACCAGCGCCACAAACCACGCATCACCTGACTGAGCAGGGCCAGTTGCAAAGGTTGCCATCCGGCACCGCGCAGTGCCGCAACCCGGCTTTGCACCACTTCACTCCGGGTCGCATACACCTGCCCCTCCTGCTTGCCCTCAGCGCTAACGGATCCAGATTGCATAATGTAATCCAACTGCAGCGCATCAAGAGGCAGGGGAGACTGCTGGGCAAAGGCCTGGTAGACCGCAAACTGCTGTTCATGGCTGTCTAAAGCACTATCTATTTGTATTTGTTTGGTTATTACCGAACTGTCCGGCACCGCCAACGCCACTTTACGACTAAATAGCGGTAATGCCTTTTTTAGTTCTTTGAGTTTCTTTACAATTTTCTGATAATTCAGCGTGTGGTTATCAGCGAAAATATCATCAGGTACGACTATCTCCTGCCAACCGAGCAGCGAGTAAGATTCACGATGCGGTTTTAATAGCACGGCTTTAATACTGTGGTGGCCGATATCGACACCTGCAACTAATGATTGACCCATAAATAAGATTAACTCCAGTAACAACACTCTGTGACCACGCAGTGATATGCAATACATCGCAAGGTCGCTGAAAGCGATATTCGTAACAGAGCTCAGTTCGCCAAACAGCTTTATGTGAAAAATAGCTGCGTTACATTTTTAAGTGCTGAGGTTTTAGTCTAGAGTACAAGGGTTTCCATTAGGGCAGCCTCTACTAAACAGGGATTCTCCGGTGAAGTTCATAAAGCGTTTATTAATATTTTCATTGATTTGCATTATTCTTGGAGTCACAACAATCTTTGGCTTCTACTATTATGTAAAGCCTGACCTCCCAGATGTGGCGACACTGCGCGATGTAAAGTTGCAGACGCCAATGCAGGTCTTCAGTCGCGACGGCAAACTGATTGCTCAGTTTGGTGAGCAGCGCCGTATTCCGCTCAAACTGGACGAAATGCCGAAAGAGCTGGTCGAGGCGATCATCGCCACCGAAGACTCACGCTTCTACGAACATTTCGGATTTGATCCGATCGGTATCACTCGTGCCGCGTTCGCTGTGATTGCAACCGGCAGCGCTTCTCAGGGTGCGAGTACCATTACCCAGCAGCTGGCACGGAACTTTTTCTTGTCTAACGAGAAGAAGATCATGCGAAAAATCAAAGAGATTTTTATCGCTGTGCATATCGAACAACTGCTGAGCAAAGACGAAATCCTTGAGCTGTACCTGAATAAAATCTATCTCGGCTACCGTTCTTACGGAGTCGGCGCAGCCGCACAGGCCTATTTTGGTAAAGAAGTGAAAGATCTGACCTTAGGTGAGATCGCCATGATTGCCGGTCTGCCAAAAGCACCGTCGACCATGAACCCTATCTACTCGCTTGAGCGTGCGACCCATCGTCGTAACGTGGTACTGCAACGTATGCTGGATGAGAAATACATCACCCAGGCGCAGTATGACGAAGCGCGGAACGAAGTGTTGCAGTCACGCTACCACGGTGCAGAGATTTCTCTTAACGCACCTTACGTCGCCGAAATTGCCCGTGCCTGGATGATCGACCGCTACGGCGAAGATGCTTATACCTCAGGTATGAACGTCTACACCACAGTCGATTCAAAACTGCAGAAAGCGGCCAATCGCGCCGCTCTGGATAACCTGCTGGCTTATGATGAACGTCACGGTTACCGCGGCGCGGAAAAAGAACTGTGGAAATCCGGCCAGGCTGCATGGGACGAAGAGAAAATTCGCGACCATCTGCAGGATGAGCCGACCTACAACGATCTCTACCCTGCTGTTGTAGTGAACGTTGAGCCGCAATCGGCTCAGGTTTGGGTCAAAAACAACGGCCTGCAAACCATCGCCTGGGATGATATGAACTGGGCCCGCCGCTTCATCACCGATGAACGTCAGGGCGCGCTGCCAAAAGCGGCCAGTGACATTATGGCGGCCGGTCAGCAAATCTGGGTACGTCAGTTACATCAAGATGATGCAGATCAGCAACACTGGAAACTGAGCCAGGTACCGAATGCGCAGACCGCATTTGTTGCCATGGACCCGGAAAACGGTGCGGTCCGTGCTCTGGTCGGCGGTTTCAACTTCGTCCATAACAAGTTCAACCGTGCTACGCAGTCCGTGCGTCAGGTCGGCTCCAGTATCAAGCCATTCATCTACTCTGCCGCACTGAATAAAGGCATGACCCTGGCCAGTCTGATCAACGACGCACCGATTAACCAGTGGGATCAGAGCCAGGGCACCGCATGGCGTCCAAAGAACTCGCCACCGACTTATGGCGGTCCGACCCGTCTCCGTATTGGTCTGGCGCAGTCGAAAAACGTCATGGCAGTACGGGTACTGCGTGAAGTTGGCCTGGATGATACGCGTCAGTATCTGACCCGGTTTGGTTTTGAACTGGATAAATTACCGCGTTCAGAAACCATCGCACTCGGTGCCGGTAGCCTGACTCCGGTCAAAATGGCACAAGGTTACTCCGTCTTTGCCAATGGCGGCTACTATGTTGAGCCATACTACATCAGCAAAGTGATGGGCCCGTTCGGCGAACCTGAATATGAGGCAACTCCGAAAGTAGTCTGCCACCAGGCCTGTGACCAGACCGATATGAACGGCATCAGCGAGCAGGATGCGGACACTCAGTATGCACCACAAGTGATCTCTGAGCAGAACGCCTTCCTGGTACGCGAAATGATGTACAGCAACATCTGGGGTGGTGGTGACTGGCGTGAAGGCACCGGCTGGAACGGCACCGGCTGGCGCGCACAAGCACTGAAACGCCGCGACATCGGCGGTAAAACCGGGACCACCAACGATTCAAAAGATGCATGGTACAACGGCTTTGCTCCGGGCATTGTCGCCACCGCCTGGGTCGGTTTTGATGAGCACAGCCGCGATCTGGGTCGCAGTACACCAAACCCTGCGATTGAAGATGATGTCTCCGGTGTGGAAGCGGGTGCGAAAACGGCTCAGCCAGCCTGGATCGAATTCATGCAGCAAGCCCTGCAAGGGGTTGGCGAGCAGGATAAGAAAGTGCCGGATGGCATCTCACGAGTGCGTATCGACCGCAACACCGGGCTGCTGACCAATAAGCTTGATGGCAGCTCAATGTTTGAGTATTTTGCCGACGGCACCGAACCTGAAGATTACGTTAGCGAGTCATCGACCAACAGTACCTACACCAACGATGAGAACGAATCCCTGTTCTAATCGTCAGGTAAGATAAAAAAGAGGCTGAATATTCAGCCTCTTTTTTTGTTTCTCTTTGTGGTTTATCAGCCTGAGATTAATAATCAGGCGGCAGTCAGACCGGTGGCGGTGTTCGGCAGCGCCATCAGACAGTCATGCATCGCCGCAGCCAGAGTCTCAAAACGCTGTCTGAGCGGTGAGCCCGGACGATACACCAGTACCAGCCTACGCGAAGGAACCGGATTGACCGCTTTAACATAGCACACACCGTCTTTGACCTTTTCCGCCGGCAGCGACAGCTCCGGTAGCAGCGTAATGCCGCCTCCCGCCGCAACCATATTGCGCAGCGTCTCCAGACTGGTGGCCTTAAAACGTTCATCATCCTGAGCACCAGCAGCAAAACAGAAACCCAGCGCCTGATCGCGCAGGCAGTGACCATCGCCCAGAGCCAGTACGGTTTTGCCTTTCAGCTCCATCATGTCGACTTCATCACGCTCGGCCCACTCATGGCCGCACGGAATCGCAATACTCATCGGTTCGACATAAATGTCCAGCTCTTTAAACGGTTCGGTTTCAGCGACCGACGCCAGCACCAGACAATCGAGCTTACCCTCTTCAAGCTGATGGATCAGCTGCTGGGTTTGTGCTTCATGCAGATACAGTTCCAGTTCGGGAAAACGCTGTTTCAGGGTCGGTACAATACGCGGTAATAAGTAGGGTCCCAGGGTCGGAATAAAGCCGATGTGCATCGGGCCGGTCATCGACCCACCCTGTCCGCTGGCCATATCTTTAAAGGTTTTCACGTCACTCAGAATCCGTTTAGCCTGTTCCACCAGCTGCAGACCGGCATCAGTAAACAGCACCCGCCGGCTGCTGCGCTCAAGCAGCACCGTACCCAGTTCATCTTCCAGCTTGCGAATTTGACCGCTCAGGGTCGGCTGGCTGACGAAGCAGGCCTCAGCCGCTTTGCGAAAATGCTTATGCTCGGCCAGGGCGACCAAGTATTCAAAATCACGAATGTTCATTGTGTACCTCTATAGGATGTACCTATCAAAACCATAACATCAAACGATTAGAGCTATCAAAGTATTTATTCAATAATGGCGTCATCAACAGGGGGAAATCACTTTGCCCTGGACACGAATCTAAAACTTGGAAGGAAAACCGTATGTTTGTATCGAAAGAAGATCAGTCAGTCCCGCAGGTTACGTTCCCGACTCGTCAGGGCGATCAATGGGTCAATGTCAGCAGTGACGAACTGTTTGCTAACAAAACCGTGATTGTATTCAGCCTGCCGGGCGCGTTCACCCCGACCTGCTCCAGCAGCCACCTGCCACGCTACAACGAACTGTTTTCGGTCTTCAAAGAAAATGGCGTTGATGACATCCTCTGTATATCGGTCAACGATACCTTTGTGATGAATGCCTGGAAAAACGATCAGGAAGCCGAAAACATCACCTTTATTCCGGATGGTAACGGCGATTTCACCTCAGGCATGGGCATGCTGGTCGATAAGCGCGATCTCGGCTTTGGTCAGCGTTCATGGCGCTACAGCATGCTGGTACGTAACGGTATCGTGGAAAAAATGTTTATCGAACCAAACGAACCGGGCGACCCGTTTAAAGTGTCTGACGCCGATACTATGCTGAGCTACCTGGCACCGGAGTTTAAAACCCAGGAATCGATTACGGTATTCAGCAAACCGGGCTGTCCGTTCTGTGCGAAAGCCAAGCAGAATCTGATTGACGCCGGTCTGCAGTATGAAGAGGTGATTCTGGGTAAAGATGCCACCAGCGTCAGCCTGCGCGCCATCACCGGGCGTACCACAGTGCCGCAGGTGTTTATCGGCGGTAAACATATTGGTGGCAGTGAAGAGCTGGAAAGCTACTTAATCAACCGCAGCGCATAACAGTCAGGCTGCGCCACACACTGCAGGAAGCCGTTCAGTCACCGATGACATTTACCTTATAAACATGACCCGCCGCCAGCCTCACAAGCTGGCGGCTTTTTTGTGAGCGCCCCACAGGCTGAATGGCGCTAAAGAGGATAGATGCCACAGCTTGCTGTTTTTTTCCTGCTCGCCTTATACTGGAGTCCGCACTCTCAATTCAGACTGACAATAAGTGATTAAGGATGAACGGTTACCGATGAGTAGAAGACGATGAGTTGTTACGACTGTCAAAGCCACTGGTTCTGGAAAAAAATCGGCCGCTGCCAACGCTGTATGAATCAATTAACCGTGCTGTCGGTATTGTGCTGGATTCTCTGGTGGTTTACCTGCCGCGACACACCGCGCACGATTGAATCCATTACCCTGCTCATGGCCGCTTTTGCCTGCAATAGTTTGCTGTTGCTGCATGTCTGGATGAAGTTCGTGATCCTGCCATTACGTAAACACAGTGGCAAAGATAAGCCTGATGAATAATTCACCATTGTGAATGGTGCGGGGCAAAAAAGAAAAAAAGCCCTGAAACTAAGTCTGTTTCAGGGCTCTCTTAGAGAGTTCTAAGAAAAAGCAGTGGTACAGTAATAGACCCTGCTTCCTCTTATTGGTTCCGATAAAAATCGATCTTTTTTGATCTTTTTTTAAACAAATTCATGAACGCTTTATATTCAGCAGCTTATGCAACACTCGCCTTAATGATCAGCTGGTCATCCAGATTCACTTCCAGAGCCACTTCATCACAGGCATGCTGACGCGGGCACTGTTCGCAATCTTTCAGTACTTTTTCCGGCAACAGCGTCTTCGAGGTCGGAATGAAGTCCTGCTTCATAAAGAACTCCGGGGTACGGGTCAGAACAAACACCTTGTTGATGGCCATCTGACGCGCTTTGTTAACCAGGTAATCGACAATCGCTGTCCCCTGGCCCTGACCTTGCCAGCCGGCTTCCACCCCCAGGGAGCGGATTTCTGCCAGACCTGAGTCATATACATACAGTGACGCGCAACCGGTGATCTCACCATTATGTTCTGCCACGGCGAATGAGCCGATATCGCGCACAATTTCATTGCGTGAACGTGGCAGGTTTTCCCCCATGTTGGCCCAGTAAGCCACCATGCCTTCCAGACGTTCAATGTCGGTCAGACGAGCCGGACGTACTTTGACCGATGAGGCATCACGTTTAGCCAGCCGTTTTTCCGCCTGTTCTACTGCGTAAGCTACTTGGTGCGGCGCGACACCTCCCAACGCACTACGTTTTTCCAGACACGAATCAATCGTCAGAATCGCGTACACATCCTCTTCAATCACCGGTGAGAACTCTTTCAGTTCTGCCAGAGAAAGCTCTTCCAGCGCACTGCCTTTGGCAATCGCACCGACCACGGCCACACCAACGATATGGTGCGCTTCACGGAACGGGATGCCTTTTGCTACCAGATAGTCAGCCAGTTCAGTCGCGTTGGCGTAACCTTGCTTGGCCGCTTCCAGAGTCCGCTCACCATTGACCTTGATACCTTCAAAGCACAGCGCGGCCATTTCCATACAGTCGTTCCAGGTGTCGAGCGCGTCGAACAGGCCTTCTTTATCTTCCTGCATGTCTTTGTTATAAGCCAGTGGCAGTGCTTTCACTGTCATCATCATGCCAGCCAGTGAACCATACACCCGGCCGGTTTTACCACGGATAAGCTCCAGCGCATCCGGGTTTTTCTTCTGCGGCATCAGGGAAGAGCCGGAAGTCACAGTATCTGCCAGTTCAATAAAGCCTGACTCGCCTGAGTTATAGAAAATCATATCTTCTGCCAGACGTGACAGGTGCAGCATAGAGATAGACGCAGTGGTCATCAGCTCCATCACATGGTCACGGTCAGATACCGAGTCCAGTGAGTTACGGGTGGCACGACGGAAGCCCAGATTGTGTGCCAGTTTCTCACGGTCAATAGAGTATGCGGTACCCGCCAGAGCGCCTGAACCCAGCGGGCAGGTATCAAGACGTTTGATGGCATCGCTAAGACGTGAATAGTCACGTTCAAACATTTCCACGTAAGCCAGACACCAGTGAGCAAATGTGACCGGCTGAGCGCGTTGCAAGTGAGTGTAACCCGGCAGTACTGTGCCCTGATGTTCTCTGGCCACTTCCACCATTTTATTTTGCAGACGGTCAAGCGCGATCAGCAGTTGCTGACCCTGCTGACGACACCATAGTTTCAGGTCGGTCGCGACCTGGTCGTTACGTGAACGGCCAGTGTGCAGTTTTTTACCCAGGTCACCCACTTTGCCAATCAGCTGCTGTTCAACCCAGGAGTGGATATCTTCGGCGTCTGACAACAGGATTTGTTCCGGATCTTCCATCACTTCCAGTTTCAGCTCATTGAGTGCCAGCTCCAGCTTTTGCTGTTCTTCTGCTGTTAACACATTGACTGACAGCAGAGCCTTGGACCAGGCAATCGAGCCGACGATGTCCTGTTCCGCCAAGCGGTAATCGAAGCGCAATGAATCATTAAATTGTTTGAATCTGGTGTCTGCTGCCTGGGTAAATCTTCCGCCCCATAATGCCATTGCGTTTCTCCTAATGCTCACTAATCACTTGCTTTTGCTAATATGATATTCGACCTGAAACAGGCGATTTATTGTGTTATTTGCCTACCCGTCAAAGTTACGGGAAGTTGAACAAAAAATAAAGTAAAAATTCACTTTTTAAACATACTTATTCAAAAATAATCAGATAACTATGCTTATAATCTCACACATACAACAAAGCCCGCTTGCAAAACAAGCGGGCTGAGATTCAGTTTAAAGCGTGTAGACGCAGGCTACGCCGGATTATTTTTTCGCAGCGGCGTTCAACGCTCTGATACGACTAGACAGAGAGTACAGACGGATGAAACCGCCCGCGTGGCTCTGGTCGTAAACTTCATCCGCGCCAAAGGTGGCAAACTCTTCTGAGTATAGGCTGTTTTCAGAACGTTTTTGCGTTGCTGTCGCCTGACCTTTGTAAAGCTTGATCACTACTTCACCGTTCACGTCCTGCGCCAGTTCATCTGCCGCAGCGAACACAGCCTGACGCAGTGGAGTAAACCAACGGCCATCATACACCAGGTGTGATGCTTTAATGCCCAGCTCTTCACGGAATTCAAAAGACGTTTTATCCAGCACCAGTTGCTCAACGGCACGCAGAGCTTCCATGATGATGGTGCCCCCCGGAGTTTCGTAACAACCACGCGACTTCATACCAACCAGACGGTTTTCTACGATGTCGATACGACCCACACCGTGTTTCACGCCTTTTTCGTTCAGGGCAACCAGTGCGTCGTATGGCGACAGTTCCTGACCGTCAACCGCAACCACTTCACCTTTGGCCACTTTCAGCGTCACGTATTCTGCTTCGTTTGGAGCCTGCTCAGGATCCACTGTCCAGGCCCAGCAATCGTCGTTTGGTGCATTCCAGGTGCTTTCCAGTACGCCACCTTCAGTCGAGATGTGCCATGCGTTGGCATCACGTGAGTAGATTTTAGTCAGTGATGCCGCACACGGAATGTTGCGCTCTGCCAGGTAATCCAGACACTCTTCACGGCTGACCAGATCCCACTCACGCCATGGTGCAATCACGTGCAGATCCGGTGCCAGTGCCGCAAATGCACCTTCAAAACGGATTTGGTCGTTACCTTTACCGGTACAACCGTGTGCCAGTGCATCCGCACCCACTTTACGTGCCACTTCTACCTGAGCTTTAGCAATCACAGGACGTGCCATTGAGGTACCCAGCAGGTATTTACCTTCGTAGTAAGCACCGGTTTTCAGAGTTGGGTAGATGTAGTCTTTAACCAGCTCTTCTTTCAGGTCAACCACATAACACTCAGATGCACCTGATGCGATCGCTTTCTCTTCGATGCCAACCAGCTCGTCAGCACCCTGACCCACATCGGCCACAAAGGCAACCACTTCACAGCTATAGTTCTCTTTCAGCCATGGAATGATCACTGAGGTATCCAGACCGCCAGAATAAGCGACAACCACTTTATTTACTTGAACTTTGCTCATGTTCTTTTATCTCCGATTCCCTGGCTCTGCGCTTGGCGGTTAGTGCTCAGGTTGTTTTGCTATGATGCTGTAAAAAATCTGCTTCGTTTGGTTTCCCATCCGTTCAACACATTACGTTAAAAATCAATCTTTTCAAACAGACGAGTTAACAAAACGGATGGGTGAATAATTCAATATGTTTACTGCGGTAAAAACTGGGTGCCGATACTCTGGCCGGCAAACAGCTGCGCCAGTTTTTCCGGATAACGCCAGGTGGCCACTTCAATTGGGCGGCCCAGATCCTGTGCCGCTTCCAGAGCCGCACGGACTTTAACAATCATGCCATCGGTAATCACTTTGGCTTCAATCAGAGCGTCCGCCTGGTGCTGATTCAGGCTGTGGATCAGATGACCTTTACCATCCAGTACGCCGCTGACATCCGACAACAGCACCAGCTCGGCATCCAGTGCCGCTGCCACTGCCACTGCGGCCTGATCAGCATTGACGTTCATCAGCTGACCTTCATTGGTCATGCCGATGGAACTGATGATAGGCAGAGCGCCCGCCGCCAGCAGCGCATTCACCACGTCCGCTTTACCTGGTTTCGCCAGGCCCACAGCGCCCAGCTCAGGGTCCAGTTCCTCGACCTGACACAGACCACCGTCCGCCAGGCTCAGACCGACCGCATTGAGGCCATCTTTAATCGCCTGGCCCTGCAGCAGCTTGTTGGCTGTACCGGCCAGAGCGCCGGTGATGTAGCCAATCTGATCATACGGGGTAACACGCAGACCATCTTTCTTAACCGTTTTCAGCTGCAGTTTTTCCATCAGTTCATCGACGATATAACCACCACCGTGCACAATCACCAGTGGACGCTGCGCCTCAGCCTGGTATTGAGCCATCGCGCCAAACAACTTGCTCAGCGTTTCACTGCACGACAGCGCCGCGCCGCCTAACTTAACCACTAATGGATTTTGTTTTGTATCCGTCATACCTTACCCTCACACCAAAGCGGTCAGTTCATCGAAACCGTAGTGTATGTTCAGACATTGCATCGCTTGACTCGATGCGCCTTTTAATAAGTTGTCAATTGCCGAGACCACGATGACGTGCTCGCCCTGCACCTTCCAGCCAATATCACAAAACGGAGTGAACTCAACATCCTGAATACGCGGCAGCGTGCTGGTATGCAAACGTACCGCCGGCTTGTCGCCGTATGCCTCAGCAAAGGCCTGTGCAACCTGCTCAGCGCTGACACCCGCCGCCAGTTTCATGGTGATGGTCGCCAGAATCCCGCGCTTAAAGTTACCCAGGTGCGGCGTGAAAATCACATCACAACCCAGGTGAGTGGCAATCTCCGGCTGGTGACGGTGGGTAAACACACCGTACGGCTGCAGGCTGACTTCACAGAAACTGTTGGTCATGGTGGCTTTACGGCCTGCGCCCGTGACGCCACTGACCGCATTAATCACCGGCCACTGCGCTTTATTAACCAGACCCGCTGCCAGCAGTGGCTTAATGGCCAGTTGCGAAGCCGTCGGGTAACAACCGGCTACCGCGACCAGCTGACTATTAAGAATAGCTTCCTGGTTCCACTCGGCCAGTCCGTAAGCCGCTTCCGCCAGCCAGTCACCATGCTGGTGCTGGAAGCCGTAGTACTGGTCATAAAAACCTTCACTCTGCACCCGGTAAGCACCTGACAGGTCAAACACCTGACAGTTGTTGGCCAGGAAAACCGGTGCCAGATCGTGGCTCACTTCGTGCGCCGTCGCGAGAAACACCACATCACACTCTTGCGCGACCTGCTCCACATCCGTCAATGCCTGTACCGGCATATCGACCAGCCCCGCCAGTTTACCGTGCAACTGGGCAATCGATTTTCCTGCATCGACGCTGTTGGCGGAAACGTATAAACCTGATAGCGTGAGCTCTGGGTGTTTGTGAACCATAAGAGCAAGTTCTGCTCCGGTGTAGCCGCTTGCGCCGATAATGGTGGTTTTTAGCATCTCAAAGCATCCAAAGTGAAGGTAAATGATAATAGTTAAAACTGATTATTGATTTACATTTAAACTGACTATTAATTTGTAAAAAGACCGGATTATTTGGTTTTTTATTCATTAAAAGTGATTTAATATGTGTTTTACATTTTCAGCGTTATTCTGTCAATAGTAGGAGCAAGAATAATATGCAATTACCGAGTTTCCTCGAAGTCTATGAAGGCTTGATTTCGACCCCGTCGATCAGTTCCACGGACCCGCAATGGGACCTGGGCAATGAAAAGGTGATTGCCAAACTGGCGGACTGGCTTACTGCGCTTGGCTTTAGCGTTGAAATCGACCAGGTCGCTCCCGGCAAACAGAACCTGATTGCGAAAAAGGGTCAGGGCGAAGGCGGCCTGCTGCTGGCCGGTCACAGTGATACCGTGCCATTTGACGAAGGACGCTGGAATTTTGATCCCCATGCCCTGACTCAGGCCGACAACCGCTTTTACGGCCTCGGTACCGCTGATATGAAAGGCTTCTTTGCGTTTATCCTCGAAGCGGTGAAAAAAGTCGACTGGAGCAAGCAGACCAAACCCCTGTACGTGCTGGCGACCTGTGATGAAGAAACCACCATGCTCGGTGCGCGTCACTTTACTGAAAACGCGCCATTTCAGCCCGATTACTGCATCATCGGCGAACCCACCAGTCTGGTGCCAATTTACGGCCATAAAGGTCACGTTGCCAATGCGATTCGCGTGACCGGTAAGTCGGGCCACTCCTCCAACCCGGCACTGGGCGTCAATGCGATCGAAATTATGTACGAAGTCATGTTCGCGATGATGCAACTGCGCGACAAGCTGATTAAAGAGTATCAGCATCCGGGATTTGAAATCCCGCACCCGACGCTTAACCTCGGCCATATCCATGGCGGTGACACACCAAACCGCATCTGTGGCTGCTGTGAGCTGCACTACGATGTACGTCCGCTGCCGGGCATCAGCCTGGACGGTCTGGATAACATGCTGCGCGGTGCCCTGAAAGAGGTACAGGACAAATGGCCGGGCCGGATTGAAGTTGAACCTTTGCATGATGCGATTCCGGGTTATGCCTGTGATCACGACCATCCGTTCGTGACTGACATCAGTCAAATCTGTGAGCAGCCGGCGCAAACCGTCAATTACTGCACTGAGGCGCCATTCCTGCAACAGCTGTGTCCGACCCTGGTTCTGGGTCCGGGATCGATTGATCAGGCGCACCAGCCGGATGAGTTCCTCGCCTTTGACTTCATTGATCCGACCATCAATGTGTTATCGAAAGCCATGGTTAAATACTGCTTTTAAAGCATAAATCTTGAATGACAGCCCCCTGAGCAGATTTTATTCGCCCGGGGGTTTTTGTAATAAATTTTCAACAAAATTGGGGATTTGACTGAACAAGTGTTCAAATGATCGCTCAACGGCATAAATGGAATTTTAGTATGTCGGGTTTGACTGTAGTGGACAAACATAGTTAGATTGTGTACTTAAGAAAAGAACAATGGATGTAATTTTTTTACAAGGCAGGATGACAATGAACGAGAAATACGCCGCGCTCAAAAGTAACGTGAGCATGCTGGGTCGCCTTCTGGGGCAGACAATTCAGGATGCCAGCGGTGACGTTATTTTAGAGAAAGTGGAAACCATCCGAAAACTTTCCAAATCTGCCCGCGCCGGTAATCAGGCCGACCGCGATAATCTCATTGAAGAGATTAAAAGCCTGAACAATGATCAGTTAACGCCGGTTGCCCGCGCGTTTAACCAGTTTCTGAATCTGACCAATATTGCCGATCAGTACCACACTATCTCGCGTCACTGCGAAGAGCATGTGTGTGAACCTGACGCCATTCACGATCTGTTCAGTAAACTGAGCGACAACAGTATCAGCAAACTCGATACCGCACAGGCGGTGCGAGATCTCAATATTGAGCTGGTTCTGACCGCGCACCCGACGGAAATCACCCGTCGTACCATGATCAATAATCTGGTTAAGATTAACGAATGTTTATCGAAACTTGAGCTGAGCGACCTTTCGTCCAAAGAGCGCCTTAAAACCGAGCGTCGCTTAGAACAGCTGATCGCTCAGGGCTGGCACTCTGATGTTATCCGTAAACAGCGCCCGACGCCGCTGGATGAAGCCAAATGGGGTTTCGCTGTGGTTGAGAACTCACTATGGCAGGCGGTACCTGAATTTTTGCGCGAACTGGACGTCAGCGTGAAAAACTACCTCGGCGAAGGGCTGCCTATCGATGCCCGTCCGGTCCATTTCTCCTCCTGGATGGGTGGCGATCGTGACGGTAACCCGTTTGTCACCCACACCATTACCCGTGAAGTCATGCTGCTGTCACGCTGGAAAGCGGCGGACCTGTATCTGGGTGATATCAATGAGCTGATCTCCGAACTGTCGATGACCAAGTGTAACGACACGGTTCGCGATCTGGCTGGTGAAGAAGAACACGAACCGTACCGCGCCATCCTGAAACGGGTGCGTTCGGTGCTGCAGGAAACGCTGGAAATCCTCGATGCCAAAGTGCATGGCCAGCAACTGGCGGTTAAAGCACCGCTGCGTAACATCAGTCAGCTGTGGGAGCCGCTGTACGCCTGTTACCAGTCGCTGCACGAATGTGGCATGGGCGTGATTGCCGATGGCTCACTGCTCGATACCCTGCGCCGCGTGAAAGCGTTCGGCGTACACCTGGTACGCCTTGATATCCGTCAGGAAAGTACCCGTCACTCTGATGTGCTGTCTGAACTGACCCGTTATCTGGGTATTGGTGATTACGACCAGTGGAGTGAGCAGGACAAGATTGCCTTCCTGACTAACGAGCTGGCCTCTAAACGCCCGCTGCTGCCGCGCGACTGGCAACCTTCAGAGCCGGTTAAAGAAGTCCTCGATACCTGTAAAATTATCGCGTCTCAGCCACGTGAAGCCTTTGGTGCCTACGTGATTTCCATGGCGCGCACTGCGTCTGACGTGCTGGCAGTCCATCTGCTGCTGCAAGAATGCGGCTGTCCTTACCGCCTCGATGTATGTCCGCTGTTTGAAACGCTCGATGACCTCAATAACGCCGAAGCCGTTATTACCCAGCTGATGAGCATCGACCTGTACCGCGGCTTTATCCAGAACCACCAGATGGTGATGATCGGTTACTCCGATTCCGCCAAAGACGCCGGTGTGATGTCGGCGGGCTGGGCACAGTACCATGCGATGGAATCCCTGGTTAAAGTCGCCGAAGAAGCCGGTATTGAGCTGACCCTGTTCCATGGCCGCGGCGGTACAATCGGTCGTGGTGGTGCGCCAGCGCACGCCGCACTGCTGTCTCAGCCGCCAAAGAGCCTGAAAGGCGGCCTGCGCGTGACCGAGCAAGGTGAAATGATCCGCTTTAAACTCGGTCTGCCGGACGTGGCGGTCAACAGCTTCAACGTGTACGCCAGTGCGATTCTGGAAGCCAACCTGCTGCCGCCTCCGGAGCCAAAACAGGAGTGGCGCGATCTGATGGAAGTGCTGTCAGACGTATCCTGCGCGGCTTACCGTGCGGTCGTGCGTGGAGAAGCCGACTTCGTCCCTTACTTCCGTCAGGCCACACCTGAACTGGAGCTGGGTAAACTGCCGCTCGGTTCACGCCCGGCGAAACGTAACCCGAATGGCGGCGTGGAAAGTCTGCGTGCCATTCCGTGGATCTTCTCCTGGAGCCAGAACCGTCTGGTTCTGCCGGCCTGGCTTGGTGCCGGCGAAGCGATTCAGCACGCCATCGATCAAGGTTACCAGGCGCAGCTGGAAGAGATGTGTCGCGAATGGCCGTTCTTCTCAACCCGTCTCGGTATGCTGGAAATGGTGTACACCAAGTGTAATCTGGATATTGCCCGTTACTACGACGAGCGCCTGGTGGATGAACCACTGCGTCCGCTTGGCCAGCGTCTGCGCGATCAATTGCAGAAAGACATCAAAACCGTGCTGAACGTGGAAAACAACGAGAACCTGATGCAGAGCGACCCATGGGGCCATGAGTCGATTCGCCTGCGTAACATCTACGTTGAGCCGCTCAACATGCTGCAGGCTGAACTGCTGTACCGTACCCGTCAGAGTGAACAGCCGGATCCCGAGCTGGAAGAAGCACTGATGGTGACCATCGCAGGTATTGCCGCAGGCATGCGTAACACCGGCTAATCGCCAGTATAAAATTCTAAAAATTAACAAAAGATCGCATCTTTGCGGTCTTTTGTTTTACCTAGCAATCTTATTGAGAATAATATCAGTTTTTTATTTCAAAACCGCATTGTATTCTACTTTATGCTTATTATTTAGATATACTACGGCTGCTCGATGACGGCATTTAATAACAACAAGTCGCAGAGCGATACGTAGAGTATCAACCCTAGGTGATAAACGGCTTTAAGGTGACATGACAGCAGATTTCTGCTGACCAGAATCAGGCACTGCATCAGAGAGTACCGCAGAGTACCCACGATAGCTGAATCTGGTGTAAAAAGTTTATTAACCATTTGGATTGAAGACATGTCATTACCACACGTTATCCTTACTGTTCTTAGCACTCGCGATGCAACCGGCTACGATATCACCAAAGAGTTTTCTGCGAGCATTGGCTATTTTTGGAAAGCCAGCCACCAACAAGTCTACCGTGAACTGAATAAAATGGGTCAGCAGGGCCTGGTAACTTGTGTCCTGGAACCTCAGGAAGGCAAACCTGACCGTAAAGTTTATTCGATTACGGACGCAGGCCGCAGCGCTCTGGGCGAATGGTTCGATCAGCCGACCGCGCATCCGACAGTAAGGGATGAATTCAGTGCTAAATTGATGGCTTGTGCCGTTCAGCCTGCACACCCTTACCGGGCTCAACTGGGCGAGCTGATTGAAGAATCCCGTAAGCTGGTGACTCACTACAAAGAGATTGAGTCGGCTTACTACGCCAATCCGGCGGTAATGGATAAGCAGCAACGTCTGGAGCGTCTGACGCTACGCCGTAATCTGCTGGTTCGCCAGGCCTGGATCAACTGGGCAGAAGAAGTGATTGCGGAACTGGATGCAATGGCGTAAGCCGCACCAACCGAACAGCAAACAAAAAGGATGATGCCCGGCATCATCCTTTTTTCGTTTTCGCCTTACGCTGTCAACCCAGGCAGATTTTAAACCACTTACGGTCAGGCAAGCTTAAATGCCATCTCCGCCGGTGAACGTCTGAGTGCGGCCATTGAACTGCTGATCCATATCCAGCGACGGCTTCTGGGTTTTTGGCCGGCCGACGATACGTGCCGGCACCCCGGCTACTGTCGTGTGTGGCGGCACAGGTTGCAGCACCACCGAGCAAGAGCCGATTTTAGCGCCTTCGCCGACTTCGATATTACCGAGAATTTTCGCTCCGGCACCGATCATAACCCCTTCACGGATTTTCGGGTGACGGTCACCGCTCTCTTTACCGGTACCGCCCAGCGTGACGTCCTGCAGAATCGATACGTCGTCGCCGACCACGGCCGTTTCACCGATCACAATACCGGTAGCGTGATCCAGCATGATGCCGCGCCCGACTTGTGCCGCCGGGTGGATATCGACCTGACACGCGACAGAAATCTGGTTCTGCATATAAGTTGCCAGCGCCTGACGTCCTTGCTTCCACAGCCAGTTGGCGACACGATGGCCCTGCAGGGCGTGATAGCCTTTCAGGTACAGCAGCGGCATAGAATACATCGACACCGCAGGGTCACGGTTGACCGTGGCGCAAATATCACAGGCGGCGGCTTCTGCAATAGCCGGATCTGATTTAAACGCTTCCTCGACCACTTCCCGTACCGCAATCGCCGGCATCGACGCCGTCTCCAGACGGTTAGCGAGGATGTAGCTCAACGCAGCCGCCAGGCTGTCATGCTTAATAATGGTCGCATGGTAGAAACTGGCCAGCATTGGCTCCTGCTCTGCCTGCTCACGGGCTTCTTGTACTATGGTCTGCCAAACTTTACTTTGCGCACACTGTTTCATTATTCACTCTGCCTCAGGCTGTGTTCGGCACAACGGCGTACCGCTCAGCTCTTTTAATCCTTCAAAACTCTACCAAGCAGCTTGGTGGTGATCATTCTCGTTCTGCTTTCTTGTCGCGCGCCAATAAGTCCTGAGCGGCCAGACGCGCGTCTTTGCCTTGATACAATACCTGATAAATTTGGTCAACGATTGGCATCTCAACACCCATACGCTGCGCCAGCAACCACACCTCTTTGGTGTTGCGGTAACCTTCAACCACCTGGCCGATTTCATCCTGTGCGGTATCGACATCTTTGCCCTGACCCAGCGCCAGACCAAAACGGCGGTTGCGTGACTGATTGTCTGTACAGGTCAACACCAGATCGCCCAGACCAGCCATGCCCATAAAGGTTTCCGGCTGTGCGCCCAGAGCCGCGCCCAGGCGGCTCATTTCCGCCAGGCCACGGGTAATAAGCGCAGTGCGCGCATTGGCACCAAACCCGATGCCATCCGACATCCCGGCGCCAATCGCAATCACGTTCTTCACCGCGCCGCCCAGTTGCAGGCCGGTGAAATCACTGTTGGCATAGACGCGGAAGGTCTTGCTGCAGTGGATTTTCTCCTGCAACTGCTCCAGGAACTCGGCATCGGACGAGGCGACGGAAATCGCCGTCGGCAGTCCCATCGCCAGCTCTTTGGCAAACGTCGGACCGGACAGCACCGCCAGTGGATGGTTATCCCCCAGCACTTCACGAGCCACATCCTGCAGCAGACGGCCGGTTTCCGGCTCCAGCCCCTTCGTTGCCCAGCAGATACGGGTATCTTCGCGCAGATAAGGTTGCAGGCTGTTGAGCACAATACCGAACACATGGCTGGGTACCACGACCAACAAATCACGACTCGCCTGCACCGCCTTTTGCAAATCAGCTTCAATGATCAGAGATGGCGGGAAATCGATACCCGGCAAAAAGGCGTGGTTGGCCCGATCGGCTTGCAGACGCGCCATGTGCTCAGGGTCATGTCCCCACAACACCACGTTAGCTCCGTTACGAGCCAGAGATATCGCCAGTGAGGTACCGTAAGAGCCCGCACCGATCACGCTCATTGAAATCGCTTTACCGTCGGCATTATTTGTTTGTGAATCGCTCATTGTTCCGCCTGATAGCTATGCTCAGATGCACCAAAGCCCGGGGCTTGGTCATCGGTTTTGTTATTCTATACCCAAAACAGCGCGAGGTGCAGGCGCATTCGTCTGTTTTCCCTGAGTGAAAACAAAAATGCACACCGCACCTTGATGTGTCAGTGCGTTGTGCATTCAATAAGCCGCCGGTTGTCGCACCGCCGGCCCGGATGAGTCAGAAACCCGCAGCGCTTAAGCTTGCGCTTCTTCCTGACCAGCCTGCTGTTGCAGATAGTTCATGAACAGCGCATCAAAGTTAACTGGTGCCAGGTTCAGTTGTGGGAAAGTACCTTTTACCACCAGGCTTGAGATAGTTTCACGTGCGTACGGGAACAGGATGTTCGGACAGAATGCACCCAGGCAATGAGCCAGCTGACCGGCTTCCATCTCTTCAGCCGTAAAGATACCCGCTTGCTGTACTTCACACAGGAACGCGTTCTCTTCTTCGTTTTTCACTGTCACAGTCAGACGTAGCACGACTTCGTAGACACCTTCGCCCAGTTCACGGCTCTGCGTATCCAGATCCAGTTTCACATCCGGGTTCCACTCTTTCTGGAACATGGTTGGCGAGTTCGGTGCTTCAAACGACACATCTTTCAGATAGATGCGTTGAATTGCGAAGTTTTGTTGCGGAGCTTGTTGTTGTGCTGCTTCAGCCATGATTTTGTCCTTAATACAGATAAATTCGGGTCATAATGGTGGGGAGACTAACCGAGAGCGTGCTGCGGCACTAGAACGATGCGTCATTCCGTGCCGGCCATCACATCCGGTGCGAGTGGGTGCTGACTTTGCAACCAGCACCACCGCCACCATTACAACCGTGTTTTGTTGCCCCGGAATTACTTCTTGCCACGTACCAGCGGCAGATTCGCTTCGTTCCAGGCGACCAGGCCATTTTTGAGCAGATTCACTTTTTCGAATCCTGCTTTGGCTAACAGCTCAGCGCTTTGACGCGCCGTCTGACCGGTCTTGCATACCACAATGATTGGGTCTGATTTATGACTTTCAAGGGCAGACAGATTACCGGCTTTGATGTCTGACGGTAAAATGTGAACTGAGTCAGTAATATGGCCACGTTTGTATTCGTCTTTGGTACGAATATCAACCACCACACCATTTTCACGGTTCATCAGTTGAGTCACCTGAGAGGCACTCACTTCTTTGTAGGCGGCCGTAGCGGATTTAAACGTGGTAACGATCAACGCCACCAAAATACCTACCCAGGCCAACGATAGGATCATGTTCTGTTGAAAAAACTCAATGTATTCTTGCATATCCTGTGCTCTTGCAATGGTGGTTCAAAACAGTCAAGGAGTATAGCGAGGTTGCCCGCATGACGCGAGCGCTTAGCGCGCAGAATCCCTGACCCAGGCCACGAAATTGATCCCGGATGTTACCGGGATCCGCCGTCCTTGACCGGGCTTTACGCGCGTGGAAACGGAAACGCCGTCACCTTATCAATATGATCTTCGCCCAGCGCCAGCATGATCAGGCGATCAATACCGAGCGCAACACCGGCACACGGTGGTAGTCCGGCCTGCAGCGCCGCAATCAGGTGGTAGTCGATCGGCTGCGCCGTCAGTCCCATTGCTAAACGCTTGGCATTGTCGCCCTCAAAACGTGCCAGTTGCTCGGCCGGGTTATCCAGTTCATGGAAGCCGTTCGCCAGCTCAATGCCTTTAAAATAGACCTCGAAGCGATCAGCCACCCGCGCGTCGTGCGGGTTAATTTTGGCCAGCGCCGCCTGAGAGGCCGGAAAGTCATACACGAACGCCGGGACCTGCTGGCCGATGTGCGGCTCGATGCCCATACTGAACAGCAGTTGCAGCAGGGTATCGCGATCCTGCTCCGGCTCAGCGATATCACTCAGGCCGAGTTGCGCCGCCGCCTGTTTAAGTTCCGTCATACTGCCTTGCAGCGGGCAGACACCGAGCACAGTGATAAATGCCTGCTGATAGGTCATGCGCTCAGCGGCGCCGATGCCAAGCACAAGTTGCAGCAGCGCCTCCATTTCATCCATCAACATGTGATGGTCAAATCCGACCCGGTACCACTCCAGCATGGTAAATTCCGGGTTGTGGTAACGGCCGTTCTCTTCATTGCGAAAGGCTTTACCTATCTGGTAAATCGAACCGCTGCCGGCGGCCAGCAAGCGTTTCATGTGGAACTCCGGGCTGGTCATCAGATGCAGATGCCCGCCATCAGCATAACCCGGCCCGACAAACTCGGTCTGAAAAGTATGCAGGTGGACGTCAGTCACCGTGGCGTGGCTCATGGCCGGCGTATCGACCTCAAGGACATCACGGGCAGCAAAAAACTGCCGGATAGTATTCAGCAGCGCGGCACGCTGCTTAAGTTGCTGGATTGATGCCGTTGGCATCCACTCTGGCTGGCTCATATTTGTTCTTCTTCACTACGCACAAGCCGCCAATTCTACCTGCTGGAGAACAAATTCCAAACAGTGACGTGATCAAACTCACACCTGCAGCATTAAATATGCTCGCATGTGCGATACCGCCACAAAAGTCCAACCGAATCAATATTTGCCCCGCTGGCCTCTTCTACACTAGCTCTACCACTTAGGTACAGGTGGTGCGCAGCGAGTGCCAGCTCCCGTCTCTTTCCCGAAGCCAACCCGCTGCTGATTATAATTAAGAGGCTCGTGTCCGGCCTCGCCCAAATCTCAATACACCGGAGGATAACTGTGCAAACTCTCACCACAGATATCGCAGTCATCGGCGCTGGCGGCGCTGGTCTTCGTACGGCAATTGCCGCAGCCGAAGCGAACCCGAATTTAGAAGTCGCACTGATTTCCAAAGTCTATCCCATGCGTTCCCATACCGTAGCAGCCGAAGGCGGCTCAGCGGCGGTGGTTAAAGCAGAAGACAGCTTAGACAACCACTTTAACGACACCGTCGGCGGCGGTGACTGGCTGTGCGAACAGGACGTGGTGGAATACTTCGTCGCCAACTCAACCCGCGAAATGATCCAGATGGAACAGTGGGGCTGTCCGTGGAGCCGTAAAGAAAACGGCGAAGTCAACGTGCGCCGTTTCGGGGGCATGAAAGTCGAGCGCACCTGGTTTGCCGCCGATAAAACCGGCTTCCATATGCTGCACACCCTGTTTCAGACCTCAATGAAATATCCGCAAATCAAACGCTTTGATGAGTACTTTGTGGTTGATCTGCTGGTGGTGGACGGCGAAGTCCAGGGCCTGATCGCGATTCACATGTCCGAAGGTGAACTGGTTACGATCAAAGCCAAATCCGTCGTCCTGGCCACCGGTGGTGCCGGCCGGGTTTACCACTGTAACACTAACGGCGGTATCGTTACCGGTGACGGTATGGCGATGGCCTATCGCCACGGCGTACCACTGCGCGACATGGAGTTTGTCCAGTACCACCCAACCGGACTGCCGGGCACTGGTATCCTGATGACGGAAGGCTGTCGCGGTGAGGGCGGGATTATCGT
This sequence comes from Vibrio sp. H11, assembly GCF_004804295.1. Classification (NCBI taxonomy): domain Bacteria; kingdom Pseudomonadati; phylum Pseudomonadota; class Gammaproteobacteria; order Vibrionales; family Vibrionaceae; genus Vibrio; species Vibrio sp. H11. Next base: position 153,571 of record NZ_SSHN01000006.1, read on the forward strand.
CAACAAAAATGGCTACCGCTACCTGCAGGATTACGGCATGGGTCCGGAAACACCGGTCGGCGAGCCGAAAAACAAATACATGGAGCTTGGCCCGCGAGACAAAGTGTCACAGGCCTTCTGGCACGAGCAGCAAAAAGGCAACACCATTAAGCATCCGCTCGGCGACGTGGTCCATCTCGATCTGCGTCATCTGGGTGAAGCGTATCTGCAGGAGCGTCTGCCGTTCATCTGTGAACTGGCTAAGGCATACGTCAACGTCGACCCTGCTAAAGAGCCGATCCCGATTCGTCCCACCGTGCACTACACCATGGGCGGCATTGAAACCAACGGCCAGTGTGAAACCCGTATCCGCGGCCTGTTTGCGGTCGGAGAATGTGCCTCGGTCGGTTTGCACGGCGCTAACCGCCTCGGCTCCAACTCGCTGGCTGAGTTCGTGGTGTTTGGCCGCGTCGCCGGTGAACACGCCGTGCAGCGCGCCGCCTCGTTCCAGGGCTGGAATGACAGCGCCATTGCGCAGCAGGTCGAAGCCGTTGAAGCCCGCATTCAGGCCCTGCTCAATCAGCAGGGCGATGAAAACTGGGCCGATATCCGCACGGAAATGGGCCATGCGATGGAAGCCGGCTGTGGTATTTACCGCGAGCAAGATCTGATGCAACAAACCATTGACAAGCTGGCGGAGCTGAAACAGCGTTACCAGCATATCAGCATCCAGGATCAGGGTAAGGTGTTCAACACGGATCTGCTGTACGCGATTGAGGTCGGTTACGGCCTGGAAGTGGCCGAAGCCATGGTTCATTCCGCGATTCTGCGCAAAGAGTCACGCGGTGCTCACCAGCGTCTGGATGAAGGTTGTACCGAACGGGATGACGTCAACTTTCTGCGTCACTCACTGGCCTATTATCAGGCTGGCGCCGCACCGAAGATCGATTACAGCCCGGTTACTATTACCAAGTCGCAACCGAAAGCCCGCCTGTATGGTGAAGCTGCCGAACAAGCCGCCGCCGCAGAAGCCGCGCAGATTGCAGAGGAGCAGAACTAATGTCAGCTAACCGTATTCAGAAAGTCGAAATTCTGCGCTACGACCCGGCGCGTGACAACGAGCCCTATCTGCAGGCGTTTGAAGTACCGTTTGATGAGACCATGTCGGTCCTCGATGCGATTGGTTACGTCAAAGACCATCTCGATAAACAGCTCTCGTACCGCTGGTCATGCCGGATGGCTATCTGTGGCTCATGCGGCATCATGGTCAACGGGGTGCCGAAACTGGCGTGCAAAAGTTTCCTGCGTGACTACCCGAACGGGGTCAAAATCGAGCCACTGGCCAACTTCCCGATTGAAAAAGATCTGATCGTCGACATGACGCCGTTTATCGAGCGTCTCGAAGCCATCAAACCCTACATCATCGGCAACGACCGCAAACCGGAAGACGGCACCAATCTGCAAACCCCGCAGCAGATGGAAAAGTACAAACAGTTCGCCGGTTGCATCAACTGCGGCCTGTGTTACGCCGCCTGCCCTCAGTTCGGCCTCAATCCGGAATTTATCGGTCCGGCCGCGCTGACTCTGGCCCATCGTTATAACCTCGACAGCCGTGACCACGGCAAAGCGGAACGGATGAAGCTGATTAATGGTGAAAATGGTGCCTGGGGTTGTACCTTTGTCGGCTACTGCTCGGAAGTGTGTCCGAAACATGTCGATCCGGCTGCCGCCGTCAACCAGGGTAAAGTCGAGTCATCGATGGATTTTGTTATCGCGATGCTGAAACCGGACGGTTCAGTGAAAACACAGGAGGCCTGATGATGACGAACCGTAAACCTTATGTGCGTGAAGTAAAACGCACCTGGTGGCAGAATCATCCGTTTTACCGCTTCTACATGCTGCGCGAAGCGACAGTACTGCCGCTGATTCTGTTCACGCTGTTTGTGCTAATTGGCCTTGCATCGCTGGTCAAAGGTGCTGATGCCTGGCACAACTGGCTGGCCTTTATGGCTAATCCGGTTGTGGTGGCCATCAACATCGTGGCTTTGGCCGGCAGCCTGCTGCACGCGCAGACCTTTTTCTCCATGGTGCCGCAGGTGATGCCGATTCGCCTCAAGGGCAAACTGGTAGAAAAAAGCGTCATCGTTGTCACGCAGTGGGCCGCGGTGGCGGTGATCTCACTGCTTGTTCTCATTCTGGTGTAAGGAGCCTGTTGTGATTAATACCAATCCAAAACGTTCAGACGAACCGGTATGGTGGGGATTGTTCGGTGCCGGCGGTACCTGGTTTGCCATGGTCACTCCGATCACGATTCTGGTACTCGGTATTCTGGTGCCACTTGGTGTGATTGACAGCGCAGCCCTGAGCTATGAACGCGTCGCCGACTTTGCCACCAGCATTATCGGGGCCCTGTTTGTCATCGCCACTATCGCCCTGCCGATGTGGCACGCCATGCACCGCGTTCATCACGGTATGCACGATCTTAAGCTACACACTGGCCTGATCGGCAAAATCGCCTGCTACGGTATCGCCGCGCTGTTCAGCGTGTTAGGGGTGGTGTTTATCCTGATGATTTAAAATCGAAATGAACAAGGCGGGCTTTGAGCCCGCCTTGTGGTTTGTAAATGCTCGCCCGTGACTGAGCCGGTTATTTGCTGACGACTTTCTTGGTTTGGTCCATCAGGCCTAGTGCGCCGAAACCGGTAATCACATCCAGGTTGGTTTTCAGCCCGCTTGCCTCGCCACCGCCGATGTAATTCTGCGGCATCTGCACCTGGAAGTTCTGCAGATTGCTGTAAAGTGAGTTGGCCACATCCCGTTGCAGCTCTGCCAGGTACACTTCCCGGTTGGCCCCCAACGCGGCGTATTTGGCTTTTAACACTTCCGACTCAGCACGGCCTTTTTCCAGAATGGCTTTAGCTTCGTACTCGGATGACAAGGCATTCGCTTTCTGAATCGCCAGGTTCGCTTCTGCAATCGCCAGCTCTTTCTCTTTCTCAACCTCAGCCAGACGCTTGGTTTTTTCTACTTCGACAATCTCACGCTCCGCTATCTGACGTGCGACCTCAACGTCTTTCTGCTGCGAGATCAACGCCAGTTCTTTCTGACGCTGCGCATCCTGCACTTCCCGGGTACGCTGAATTTCTTTTCGCAGCTGTTCGGTTTCGGCCTGAGCTTTGGATGTTTCCTGCTCCTGGATGGCGCGGATACGATCTGCCACCAAACGCTTTTTATCAGCCAGCAATTGATCAAGCTGGGTTTCCGGTTGCGGATCACCAATCGTCACCTGGGTCACATGAATGCCGTACTGCAGCAGCGGGTTGTCCTGGCGGATTGGCTGCCCGGTACTATCCAGCACCGGCACGGTTTTCCACACCAGTTGATTGGTCCGTTGCAATTGGTTCGGATTGCTTTGATTCATTCCCACCGGAGCCAGATCCATCTCCTCTACTTCGACCTGACGACGTTCGGTGAGGTAGATACCCTCACGCAATTGATCGCCCAGCTTAGATTTAAACTGGTTGAGACCGCCCTGGAAGAATTCTTCGCCGGTATACTGGGTGGCGGTAATCACCGTAACGTTGCGGGCATTTTTGACCAGCAGCGCGTCAATTAAATTGCTGTTGTTACGAAATTCGCGGTGCATTTTAATCAGCGCCTGGGGATCGGTACTCAGTTTGAAACGGAACGTCACCGGGATCTGGCCGATGTAAGTATCGGCGAAACGCACCTGAACCGGATCGAGACGCTGATAAAAATCTTCCCCGGTATTGTTGCCAAATGACACCGTGATCACCTGGTCATACTGGGTAATTTTGGACAAAAACGGCATCCGGAAATGAATACCCGGTTCGGTAAACACATCCAACTCACCGGTAATATTATTCTGGTGCACGTAACTGTAGCCGGCATCGGTCATCAATACCGAGCTGTTGATGGTTAAGGCCACCGCCAAAACCGGAATACCCACCACTGCCGCTTTGAGTCCGCGACGGATCAGCTGACGTCGCTGTTCGACTTTCAAACCTTTTGCCAGGTCCGCACTGTTCATTTTGATTCTCCTTGTTATGGTTATTTTTGATATAAATATTTATAAACCAATAACTTAACTAGCCAATTGATAACGGAGGTAAATGTAACAATTTAAGACACAAAGAAATAGTCGAATATTTATCCTGATGAATATAGTTTTTCCGAAGATTACTCAGATGCCAGCTTGCTCAGGAGGTAAAAAAGGCCGCATCAGCGGCCTTTTGACTCACAGTCATACCCGGAAGGATTACTTCACGCGGCTGACGTATTCACCGCTGCGGGTGTCGACTTTGATGACTTCACCGATTTGGATGAACAGAGGAACACGCACTACTGCGCCGGTGTTCAGAGTCGCAGGCTTACCGCCGGTGCCCTGAGTATCACCTTTCAGACCTGGGTCAGTTTCCGTCACTTCCAGCTCCACAAAGTTTGGTGGAGTGACCGTGATTGGGTTACCGTTCCACAGGGTCAGAGTACAAGTGTTGTTCTCTACCAGCCATTTTGCGTTTTCGCCAACAGCTTTCAGATCAGCCGGGATCTGCTCGAACGTTTCAGCGTTCATGAAGTGGTAGAACTCACCGTCGTTGTACAGGTAGTCCAGATCGATATCCATCACGTCGGCGACTTCAACAGTGTCACCAGATTTGAATGTTTTTTCCAGAACTTTACCAGAAAGCAGTTTACGGATTCGTACGCGGTTGAACGCCTGACCTTTGCCTGGTTTTACATACTCGTTTTCGAGAATGACACAAGGCTCATTATCAAGCATAATTTTAAGACCGCCTTTAAATTCATTCGTGCTAACAGTAGCCATTATTTCCTCTTACATTCTTCGAGTTAAAGTTTAATGCCGCACATCATAACCCGAAAAGTCGAATCTGTTGAGCAAAACTGGATCCAACAGCTTGCGAATGGGATCTCCGATCCCGCGCAGTTACTCCAGCAGCTCGAGATCGATCCCAAGCCCTGGCAAAACGGATTTGCAGCACGTCAGCTGTTCGCACAGCGCGTACCACAAAGTTTTGTCGATCGGATGCAAAAAGGCAATCCGTACGACCCGCTGCTACGCCAGGTTTTGCCGCTCAGTGAAGAGTTTGAAGTGCATGCCGGCTACTCCAGCGATCCACTCGAAGAGCAGAACAATACCACGCCCGGCCTGCTGCATAAGTACCGTAACCGCGCGCTGCTGATCGTCAAAGGCGGCTGTGCGATTAACTGCCGCTACTGTTTCCGGCGCCATTTTCCTTATGCCGATAACAAGGGCAACAAAACCACCTGGCAACACAGCCTGGACTACATCGCCGCGCATCCGGAGCTCAATGAAGTGATCCTGTCCGGCGGTGATCCGCTGATGGCCAAAGATCATGAACTGGCCTGGCTGATTAACGCGATTGGTGCCATTACGCACATCAAACGGCTGCGCATTCATTCACGTCTGCCGGTGGTGATCCCGGCCCGCATTACCGATCAACTGGTCGATCTGCTCGCCACGACCCGTTTGCAGGTCATCATGGTGACCCATATCAATCATGGCAACGAAATTAACCTCGAACTGAAACAGCAGATGGCCCGCCTGCGCGCGGTCAATGTGACCCTGCTCAACCAGGGGGTGATGCTAAAAGGGGTTAACGACAGTGTCGATGCCCAGGTTCAACTGAGCGAAACCCTGTTTGATGCCGGCATTCTGCCCTATTACCTGCACGTGCTGGATAAAGTACAGGGTGCGGCGCATTTCTTTATCAGCGATCAGCAGGCAAAAGCGATTATGGCGGAAGTCATGACCCGGGTGTCCGGCTATCTGGTGCCTAAACTGACCCGTGAAATCGGTGGCCGCAAGAGCAAAACCCCGCTCGATCTGCACCTGGAATAAGCGCGTCAGGCCCGGCTTTACAAGCGTTTTTTATCCACACCACTAAAAGCTTTTATTCGCATCTCAACGCAATAAAACGCATACTTCGCCCTTTCCCAGCATCTGTGGAGGGCGACATGTCTGCGCTGGATTTTTTGTTTGATTTCGGGCCGTTCAGCTGGCCTGCGCTGATGTGTTGTGCCATCAATGGTTTTCTGATTGGCGTCGAACGCCAGACACGCGGTAAGCCGGTCGGTATTCGCACCTCGATTCTGATTATCTCCGGCACCTACCTGTTTATGGCCATGGCCGTCTCCCTTTCACCCAATACGCTTGATCAGGCGCGGGTACTGGGTCAGATCATTACCGGGGTTGGTTTTCTCGGCGCCGGGGTAATGATGGCCCAGGATGGTAAGATTCATGGCGTGACTTCAGCCGCGGTAATTTGGGTGTTGGCGGCGCTCGGGCTGATGATTGGTCTTGGCTATATGGCCCAGTCCGTGATGATCACTGTACTGGTACTGAGTGTGCTGTACGGGGTCGACAAAGTCGAGAATACTTTCCAGAGTCTGCGCCGCGGTGTGCATCAGCGCCTGCGTCGTCGCCATTAACCGGCAAAAGTGATCGCTAACAATGCCCGGTAAAAAGAACCGGTAATAAAGCGTTGCCCCGGCAACGCTTTTTTTGTGACTTACCGCCCGCTGCGCGAGTGGATGTCGACCCGGTAGCCCTGTCCGTTGTTAGCGACAAAGTCGACAAAATGATGCACCGCATCCAGCGCATCTTCCTCGTGGTGAGTCACATACAGCAACTGGCTAATCTGGCTTGAGGCAATCCGGTTCAGAGCATGGAATACCAGCTTGCGATTGAGAAAATCCAGCCCCTGATACGGCTCATCCAGAATCAGCAAAGCCGGCTGTTTGATCAGCGCACGGCCAATCAGCAGCAGGCGCTGCTGGCCATAACCCAGTGAGCGGAATCCGACTTTTTCCAGCTCGGCCATCTCCAGCATCCCAAGCCACTCACGCGCCAGGAGGATCTCTTTTTTACTCGGCTGCTGATACAGACCAATCGAGTCATAAAAACCCGACACGAGCACTTCCAGCGCGCTGCAATTGACCCGATACTGCAGGTGCAGTGCCGACGACACCACACCAATGTGCTTTTTGACATCCCAGATGGTTTCGCCGCTACCGCGTTGCATACCCAGCACACGAATGTCATTGCTGTAACACTGCGGATGGTCACCGAGAATCAGGCCCAGTAAGGTACTTTTACCGCAGCCGTTCGGCCCGCGCACCTGCCAGTGCTGACCGCGTTCAATCCGCCAGTTCACACCGTGGAAAATCGGCGCATCGACATACTCGACGGTGACGTTATTCATCTCCACCAGCGGGTCGGGGTACGCATGCGGACTTTGATGCGCCTGCATCAGCGCCAGCATGGCATCACTTTTCTGCTCTGACAGCGCTTTCATCTGCGCCATTAATGGGTGGCTGAGCCAGTCAGCACGCGTTAACGTCTGCACCAGTTTCTGCTCATCGAACAGCGCCACATCAGTGATAAACGGTGGCAGCTCATCTTCGCGCGCAGTCACGATCAGCAGTTGCATCTGCTGTGCCAGTTGCTCAAGCAGTTCAGATAGATGGGCCCGGTGGGCGATATCCAGCCCGGAATAAGGTTCATCGAGGATCAGCAATTGTGGTTTAAGCGCCATCGCGCGGGCCAGCATCACCCGGCGGGTTTCCCCGGTCGAGAGCTGACGAAAGCCGCGCTGACGCAAAGCCAGCAGGTCCGTCTGTTGCAGCAACAGCTCCAGCTCCTCAGCACTGCAGCCGGTGTCACGCACCAGCTGTTCCACACTCGAACCGTAGTCGATGCGGTCCATAAAATCGGTGTCATCGTTAGCCAGTTCCAGATCGAGCAGACGCTGCTGTTCATGCAGCGAAACACAGGCAATACGCTCAGGCAAACCGGTCACTGTACCCTGCTGCGGGCTGAGTTCACCACTTAAAACCCGCACCAGCAAAGACGCGGCGTTACTGTGGGTCGAGAACATGCCCCAGTGCTGACCAGGTGTAAGCTGCCACTGTTCTATGGTGAGTGAGACCGATTCGGTCTGGTGTTTAAGCTGTTGAATCTGCATAACGTCCTTCCTTGGTAAGAGCCGATTAGTGTGCAAAAAGCGCCGCCGAATTACCAGTGCTTGTGTCATTTCACTGCGCACAAATCTCCACTGCCAGTCTGGCAAACAGGCATAAAAAAAGCCGGAGTGTTCACTCCGGCTCTCTTCTGCATCAGGGGATGATTACATCATGCCGCCCATGCCACCCATACCGCCCATGTCAGGCATTGATGGGCCGTCTTTCTGTGGCAGTTCAGTCACCATAGCTTCAGTGGTGATCATCAGGCCAGCAACAGACGCGGCAAATTGCAGTGCGCTACGGGTTACTTTGGTTGGATCCAGAATACCCATTGCGATCATATCGCCGTATTCGCCCGTTGCTGCGTTGTAACCGTAGTTACCTTCGCCCGCTTTCACGTTGTTGGCAACCACAGACTCTTCATCGCCTGCGTTCTTAGTGATTTGACGGATTGGAGCTTCCATCGCACGCAGAGCAACGCGGATACCGACGTTCTGCTCTTCGTTGTCGCCAGTCAGTTCAGTCAGTTTCGATGCAGCACGGATCAGAGCCACACCACCACCAGCAACCACACCTTCTTCTACCGCTGCACGAGTTGCGTGCAGTGCATCTTCAACGCGGTCTTTCTTCTCTTTCATTTCAACTTCAGTGGCTGCGCCAACTTTGATGACCGCAACACCGCCGGCCAGTTTAGCCACGCGCTCTTGCAGTTTCTCTTTGTCGTAGTCAGAAGTTGCTTCTTCGATTTGCTGACGAATCTGAACCACACGGCCCTGAATCGCGGCTTCTTCACCGGCACCGTCGATAACCGTGGTGTTTTCTTTGGTAATGGTGACACGTTTCGCCTGACCCAGATCTTCCAGAACCGCTTTTTCCAGTTCCAGACCAATCTCTTCAGAGATAACAGTACCGCCAGTCAGGATTGCGATATCCTGCAGCATCGCTTTACGACGATCGCCAAAACCAGGAGCTTTCACTGCGGCGACTTTCACGATACCACGCATGTTGTTGACAACCAGTGTTGCCAGCGCTTCGCCTTCTACGTCTTCTGCGATGATCAGCAGCGGACGAGATGCTTTCGCGACACCTTCCAGAACTGGCAGCAGTTCACGGATGTTAGACACTTTCTTGTCAACCAGCAGGATGAACGGGTTTTCCAGATCAACGCTGCCCGCTTCCTGGTTGTTGATGAAGTAAGGAGACAGGTAACCGCGGTCAAACTGCATACCTTCTACTACGTCCAGCTCGTCCTGTAGAGCCTGACCTTCTTCAACGGTGATCACGCCGTCACGGCCGACTTTTTCCATCGCCTGAGCAATGATGTTACCAACGCTTGAATCAGAGTTGGCAGAGATGGTACCTACCTGCGCGATGGCGTTGTTGTCTGCACATGGAACAGACAGCGCTTTCAGCTCTTCAACGGCCGCGATGACCGCTTTGTCGATACCGCGCTTCAGATCCATCGGGTTCATGCCCGCAGCCACGGCTTTCAGACCTTCGTTGACGATAGCCTGTGCCAGTACAGTCGCGGTAGTGGTACCGTCGCCTGCTGCGTCATTTGCCTGCGACGCCACTTCTTTCACCATTTGTGCGCCCATGTTCTGGAATTTGTCTTCCAGTTCAATTTCACGCGCCACAGATACACCATCTTTAGTAATCGTAGGTGAACCAAAAGATTTGTCCAGTACCACGTTACGGCCTTTAGGGCCCAGGGTTACTTTTACTGCATCAGCCAGAACGTTTACACCTTCCAGCATTTTTACTCGAGCGTCATTACCAAATTTTACGTCTTTAGCAGCCATTTTGTATTTCCTCTCTTGAATTCGGTTTTAATTAATCGTTTTGATTCGGAGCAATTACTCAACGATTGCCAGAATGTCGTTCTCAGACAGAATCAGTACTTCTTTGCCGTCGATTTTTTCTGACTTGGTGCCGTAGCCTTCTGCAAAAATCACTGCATCGCCAACTTTCACGTCCAGAGGCAGAACTGTACCGTTTTCGAGAATGCGGCCTTTACCTACTGCAAGCACTTTACCGCGCGTTGACTTTTCAGCTGCAGAACCAGTGAGAACAATTCCACCAGCAGATTTAGATTCAACTTCTTGGCGTTCAACGATAACTCGGTCATGTAATGGACGAATATTCATCGGTCGTCTCTCCTGATTAAATTTCCATTTGGTTGATGTAACGCTGGGTGACCAGCTTGTGAATGATATGTGGGGGATAAAACAGCATAACCCAAGGGGGTGAAGTGAAAAAAATGTGATGAAATTAACGAATCTGCGCAGTCATTCATCAGCTACTGCACTGCGGCACGTTTTCCTTGCCCGTGTATAGTAAATAATTTGCTTTATTAACCTGATTATCCATAATAGATCAGAGGAATAAGAGGGAAATGATGAAGACGATCGACCGGATTTTACACACCATCAAACGTGAAGGTGCCGTGACCGCCAAACAGCTTGCCGAAGACTTAGGCATCACCACCATGGGGGCCCGTCAGCACCTGCAGGCCTTAGAAGATGACGGTGTTCTGGCCTTTCATGATGTGAAGGTCAAAGTCGGCCGTCCGACCCGCCACTGGTCCCTGACCAAACAGGGCCATGATCAGTTTGCCGACCGCCACGGCGAGCTGACCATTCAGGTTATCGAAGCGGTGGAACACATTTTCGGTAAAAAAGGGCTAGCTAAAGTCGCCGCTGAGCGTGAAGCGCAGACACTGGCCCAGTATCAGCAAGCGGTGCAACACTGCCCCGATCTGACCGCGAAGCTGGAAAAACTGGTCGAACTTCGCGAGCAGGAAGGCTACATGGCCGAACTGGAACAGACCGAGCAGGGCTACCTGCTGGTGGAAAACCACTGCCCTATCTGTAAAGCCGCCCAACGCTGTCCGAATCTGTGTCAGTCAGAGCTCAACGTGTTTCAGCGCCTGCTCGGCGATGAATGCCGGGTGGAACGCAGTGAACATATCATTGCCGGTGAGCGGCGCTGTACCTACCAGATTTATCCGCTCTGATCAGGCGCTGACTGGCCGTCACACCAACAGCGCTGTCTCATTTTTGAGAAGCACCCATAGCCGCCAGGCAGTATGCCGTTTTGTCTCTTATGCTTGAAGTATTGATAACATCATCAATGCCATGCTGGCACAGGAGCAAGCCATGTCCCCCCCACATACCCATGAAGCCCTGCAGACGCTGCCACCGTTTGATGAACTGGTCGAAATGGCCAAAACCGATCCGGATGGATTCAACCGCTTTAAGCACACCATGTGTCAGGAGATGATTCAGTCGGCCTCAGATACCATGCAGGCCAGACTGCAGGCCCAGCAGAGCCACATCGACCTGATCCTCAGTCACTGCAAAAATCCCGACCACGCCAATGTGACCCTGATGCGCGAACTGTCGATGCAGATGGTAAAATTCCGCAATGCACTGGATGGCGATCTGGATGAACAAAGTGAAGCGCAGGTTATTCCATTCCGGCCGCGCAATGACACCTGGCGCTAACACTCATCCTGAGGATGCCAGGGTATCCTCCAAAGCGGAGCGATAAGTCAGCGGTTTCAGCCCTGCTCCGGCGGGCCAAACCGGTTGTTGTCTTCAACGGCGGGTAACAAGCCACACTCAATTAAAATCCAACTGCCACACAGCAGCGCCAGCAGGGTCGCTCCGGTATCCAGCAAGGTCGGCGTGATGGCCATGTCATCTTCGGCGCCCGGCACCATCATACGCCCGATCACCAGCGGCACATTGAGCAGCAACCACCAGCTGGTTTTATTGCGATCGTGCCAGCGTTTGGCGGTGACAGCCAGATCGGGGATGAGTAATACCAGCAGCAGCAAAGGGATCAGGACCGGAGCCAGCCCCGGCACCAGGCGGTGACACAGCTGAATAAAGACCACGATGCTCAGGTAGTAGCACAGATTCCAGATCCAGAAGGTACGCCGTCCGACCCGGCCCTGAAAAGAGAACAGCAACTGCTGTAACGATTGTGAATCTAAAGACATAACTCTTAACGACATAACCTCTCCTTTGGGCCCGGGCTGGCGGAATGTCAATGCATCACACTACGGAAACAGGCCTGATCCAATTCACGAATACTGACCGATAAGCTACGTACCTGCCCGGTCTGGCTGTCGAGCACTTGCATCAGTTGCTGCGATAACGCCTGCTTCTGCTCAGCGCTGTAACCGGACATCACTTCGACACTGATATAAATAAAGTCTTCACTGTCGGCCTGATCGCCAATCAACCAGTGATGACAGCGCAGGGTGCGTGATTTCACCGTCAGCACATCAAATAATCCGGACTCAATCATCACTTGATGGAGATCTTCCAGCAGCCCCTGCACATTGACGCGCTCCTCAACTGAATTAGAGTACTCCAGCACCAAATTAGGCATAGTCACTTCCCTGTTACGTCATTTCATCATAGTAAACTGACACTAATAGCAAGTCGCAGCACAAAATCCGAGCATATCCCCTCTATTCTGTATAGCAGATCACTGCCGCACACGTGCGGCACTGGATAAGATCCCAGAAAGTCATGACCGGAGTCATGATCTGCTCAGTTTTATCTGTTATATTCAGTCGCAATCAGGTTTTTTTTATTAATTGAAATTGGAGATATTCCTATGCGTCGTCCTGTAGTGATGGGGAACTGGAAACTAAATGGCAGCAAAGCAATGGTGACTGAACTGTTGGCTGGCCTGAATGCAGAACTTGAAGGTGTAACTGGTGTTGACGTGGCAGTCGCGCCACCGGCACTTTACCTGGATCTGGCTGAGCGTCTGATCGCAGAAGGCGGCAACAAGATGATCCTGGGTGCACAAAACACTGACCTGAACAACAGCGGTGCGTTCACTGGCGATATGTCTCCGGCTATGCTGAAAGATTTCGGTGCTTCTCACATCATCATCGGTCACTCAGAGCGTCGTGAATACCACCACGAATCAGACGAGTTCGTCGCGAAGAAATTTGCGTTCCTGAAAGAAAACGGCCTGACTCCGGTTTTCTGTATCGGTGAGTCTGAAGCGCAAAACGAAGCGGGCGAAACTGAAGCAGTATGCGCACGTCAAATCAACGCAGTGATCGACGCTTACGGCGTAGAAGCCCTGAACGGCGCGATCATCGCTTACGAACCAATCTGGGCAATCGGCACTGGTAAAGCAGCGACTGCAGACGATGCACAGCGCATCCACGCTTCTATCCGCGCCCTGATCGCAGCCAAAGACGCAGCGGTGGCTGAGCAAGTGATCATCCAGTACGGCGGTTCAGTAAAACCTGAAAACGCAGAAGCTTACTTCGCCCAACCAGACATCGACGGTGCTCTGGTTGGCGGCGCATCTCTGGATGCGAAAAGCTTTGCCGCGATTGCTAAAGCAGCAGCAAAAGCCAAAGCTTAATCGCTTTTCTGGGTAAAAAAGGTCGGCTTGCCGGCCTTTTTTCGTTGCTGCGCCTTACCGTCAGCGTGCTAGTGCCTCCCGGCAATATCAGGTATCCTTATTATATTGCGCTGCCACACTCGCCTATCCGTCTTCATCTGAGCCCACAGGCGCGAGTCTCCCGGCGGCTTCATACATCACCAACCGGCTTGCAGAAACAGATATGAACGATAAACACGGCCTGCTCTCGGCACCGATTGCGCTGGTATTGCGCCAGATGACCCTCCCTATGGTCGTCGGCATGATAGCAATTCTGATGTTCAATCTGGTCGACACCTTTTTCATCTCTCTGCTCGGTACTGATGCCCTGGCGGCGATCAGTTATACCTTTCCGGTCACGTTTGCCGTCAACTGCATCACCATGGGCATCGGCGTCGGCTTATCGACCAGCATCGGCCGCCTGCTCGGCCAGGGCGAAGCCCCGAATGCCGCCCGTTTTGCCACTCATGGTCTGATCCTGGCCGTGTGTCTGGTCACGCTCGCCTCACTCAGCGGCTTCTTCACTATCGAGCCGCTGTTTCTGGCACTGGGCGCCAAACCTGAGCTACTGCCGCTGATCGAACAGTATATGCAGGTGTGGTACCTGACGATTCCGCTGCTGGTGATCCCGATGGCCGGCAACAGCGCGATTCGCGCCACCGGTGACACCAAAACACCGGCGAAAATGATGCTGCTAGCCGGAGCGATTAACGGCGGCCTCGATCCGCTGCTGATCTTTGGCTACGGTCCGTTTCCCGAACTGGGCATGCAGGGCGCGGCGATTGCCAGCGCTGTATCCTGGCTCGGCGCTCTGCTCGGCTCCGGGTATGTGCTGATCAAACGCGAACACCTGCTGGCTGTGCCGCGCCTCAATTATTTGCTGCACGACTGGCGCCAGATCCTGAAAATCGGTACTCCGGCCGCGCTCTCCACCGCCATGAACCCTATCTGCGGCGCACTGCTGATGAAGCTGCTCTCCAGTCACGGTACGGCAGCGGTGGCAGCTTATGGTGCGGCACAGCGGATTGAATCCATTCTGATCCTGGTACTGATGTCGCTGACTTCGGTGCTGACGCCGTTTATGGCGCAGAATCTGGGCGCGGGGAATCCGCAGCGCAGTTTTGCCGGCCTGTTCCTCAGCCTGCGTTTTGCCCTGCTGTTTCAACTGATGATTTTTATCATGATGGTGCCACTGAGCATTCCGCTCGCGGCGCTGTTCTCACAAGAGCAGGCGGTGCGTGATCTGTTATGGCATTACCTGCTGGTGGTGCCGTTCAGCTACGGCTGTCAGGGAGTGGTAATGATGCTGGTATCAGCGCTGAATGCCCTGCATCTGCCGCTCAAGGCGTTTCAGTGGAGTTTTATGCGTCTGTTTGTGTTTACCCTGCCTGCGGCCTGGCTTGGGTCATGGCTGTTCGATATTGAAGGGTTATTTATCGGTATTGCCTGCGGCAATGTCCTCGGCGGCGTGTTAGGTTATCTGTACGCCGTGCTGCTGCGCCGCCGTTTTAGCGCCGCGCACCACCAAGCAGGCAGCTCCGCGGCGACACACTAAGCCAACACGTCAGTCGCATTGCGACCCTTAAGCCGCATCACTAGATCTCTGTCAGCCGTAAGCTATCTACCAGCAGTAATCTGTCTGCCAGCAACAAGCTCACTGTCTGGTGGCGACAAAAAAGCCGGCTGTCAGGCCGGCTTAATTTCAGTAACGATCAGAGCAGTCTGTCGTCATCGTCCAGAATCTCTTCCAGTTCTTCCAGCACTTCATCTTCTTCACCGTCGAGACCACTGTTGAGCGGCTCTTGTGACAAGATGATACCGGTATTGTCCGCATAGAGATAATCTTCCGGCAGGAAAGTGACGCCACCGAAATTGACCGGTACATCCACTTCACCAATCCCCTGCGCGGTGGCACCAACCGGGATCGAGGCCATGGCCTGAATGCCGATACTCATGTCTTCCAGCTCGTCGACTTCACGTACACAGCCGTAGACCACGATGCCTTCCCATTCGTTCTCTTCCGCCAATGCCGCCAGTTCAGCGTCAATCAGCGCACGACGCAGTGAGCCGCCCCCATCAATCAGCAGTACCCGGCCCAGGCCGTCCTGCTCGAGGGTTTCGCGGATAAGACCATTATCTTCAAAACATTTAATGGTCGTGACCTGCCCCGCGAAGGAAGCACAGCCGCCAAAATTGCTAAACATGGGTTCTACCACATCCACCTGGTCGAGATAGATATCACATAACGCAGAGGTGTTATATTCCATAGCTTGAGTCTCTTTGCGAACAGTCTTTAAACGAGTATATCGGGTCGTTGAGTCAATGCAATGACATTGTGCACATTAACTCGTCAGAGTTTGCGCGATAACTACCCCAACAAACAAAAGGTTAGTCACCAGCGAACATTTGACGATCGCCGGTAGCATAGGGGCAATCTGGGCCGGCTTTTGGGTCGCCCATACCGCACGGCTGTGGCGGGTAACAATAATCAGGCTGAGCAGAAACGGCAGGCTGATCCAGACCGGTTTACTCTGCATCAGCAGATAGCCGCCAAATGCCACCAGCGCACCCGCCAGGAGCAGAAAGTGATAGTGCTTGGCGCGTTGCTGACCCAGACGTACTGCCACGGTCCGCTTACCGCATTCAGCATCATTCTCGATGTCACGCATATTATTGACATTGAGCACCGCGACCGCCAGCAGACCGCAACCTAACGAGGGCAGAAACAGGCTCCAGTCAATCGAGCCGGTGTGCAGAAAATAAGTGCCGGATACGCCGAGCAGACCAAAAAAGATAAACACCGACAAATCACCCAGGCCAACATAGCCATAGGGCTTATTACCCACGGTATACGCAATCGCCGCCGCCATCGCCAGTACGCCAAGACCAATAAAGACCAGAATGCTTTGCAGACTGTCGAGGGCATACAGCACCAGTCCCAGACCGGCAACAATGGTCAGCACCACATTAATGATGATCGCCTGCTTCATATCGGCCAGTGATACCTCACCAGACTGGATGGCCCGCATCGGACCGAGCCGTTTTTCATTATCGGTGCCTTTGACGGCATCACCGTAGTCATTAGCAAGATTAGACAAGATCTGCAGCAGCGTCGCGGTTAACAGCGCCAGCACCGCAATCGCCGGAGTAAAACGGCCGGATGAGAAAGCCAGAGCACTGCCGGTAAAAATCGACACCAGTGCCAACGGCAGCGTTTTAGGGCGAGCGGCGTCAAACCAGATACGTAATGAATTATTCATAGTGATGAGAGATTGATCAACATACGTTCAGTATACGCCCAACCTGACAACACAAAAAAGCCCACCAGATCAAGGTGGGCTCAGAAAAATGCACAATTTTATACGGTCAGAGTAAAACCGGGCCGATTACAGGATGAAACGGCTCAGGTCTTCGTCTTCCACCAGCTCACCCAGACGAGCTCTGACATAAGCACCGTCAATAGTCAGGCTGTCGCCGGCTTTTTCCGTGGCGTCAAACGAGATTTCATCCATCAGACGCTCCATCACAGTATGCAGACGACGGGCACCGATATTCTCCGTTGTCTCGTTGACCTGCCACGCCGCCTCTGCAATCTGCTTGATGCCGTCTTCGGTAAAGTCGACATTGACATCTTCGGTTTTCATCAGCGCAATGTACTGTTCGGTCAGTGAAGCTTTGGGTTCGGTCAGGATGCGTTTAAAGTCATTGCTCGACAGCGCTTCCAGCTCAACCCGAATCGGCAGACGGCCCTGCAGCTCAGGGATCAGATCCGATGGCTTCGCCACCTGGAACGCGCCGGAAGCAATAAACAGGATGTGGTCGGTACGCACCATGCCATGCTTGGTGGATACCGTGCTGCCTTCAATCAACGGCAGCAGATCACGCTGCACCCCTTCACGGGACACATCCGGACCTGAGCTCTCGCCGCGTTTACAGATTTTGTCAATCTCGTCGATAAACACAATGCCATTATTTTCAACATTGTAAATCGCCTGTTCTTTCAGCTCTTCCTGATTAACCAGCTTAGCCGCTTCTTCTTCAGTCAGTGCTTTGAGCGCTTCTTTGATTTTCAGCTTACGCTTTTTCTTGGTGTCGCCACCCAGATTCTGGAACAGACCCTGCAGTTGGTTGGTCATCTCTTCCATGCCCGGAGGCGCCATGATCTCTACGCCCATCTGCGGCGCAGCGACTTCGATCTCAATCTCTTTGTCATCCAGTTTATTTTCTCGCAGTTTCTTGCGGAAAACCTGGCGGGTATTGGAAGACTCATCGTTGTGCTCGGCCTGGCCCCACGCATCGCGCGCCGGTGGCAGCAAGGCATCCAGAATACGCTCTTCCGCCAGCTCTTCGGCGCGGAATTTCACTTTCTCCATCGCCTGCTGATGGGTCAGTTTTACCGCCACATCCGTCAGATCGCGGATGATGGTTTCAACTTCTTTGCCGACGTAACCCACTTCAGTGAATTTGGTCGCTTCAACTTTGATGAAGGGCGCGTTAGCCAGTTTGGCCAGACGACGGGCAATTTCAGTTTTACCCACACCGGTCGGACCGATCATCAGAATATTTTTCGGCGTCACTTCAACGCGCAGGCTCTCTTCGAGCTGCATACGGCGCCAGCGGTTACGCAGTGCAATCGCAACCGCTCGTTTCGCTTTATCCTGTCCGATGATGTGACGGTTCAGTTCATGGACAATCTCACGAGGAGTCATTTCAGACATAATGCTTTCCTTCAATTCGGTGGCTGGCAGCGCTTACTGATCGCTGGTCGCTGGCAGCAGTCCCGCAGGGATCTCCAGCTCTTCAATCGTATGATGGTGGTTGGTGAACACACAGATGTCACCGGCAATCTTCAGGGCTTTTTCCGCAATCTCGCGCGCATCCAGCTCGGTATTTTCCAGTAGGGCAATCGCCGCCGCCTGGGCATAGTTACCGCCGGAACCAATCGCAATCAGGTCATGCTCCGGCTGCAGCACATCACCATTACCGGTAATGATCAGCGATGCGGTTTCATCTGCCACCGCCAGAATCGCTTCCAGGCGGCGTAACGCACGGTCACTGCGCCAGTCTTTAGCCAGTTCAACCGCGGCTTTGGTCAGGTGTCCCTGGTGCATTTGCAATTTACTTTCGAAACGCTCAAATAGCGTGAATGCGTCCGCCGTACCACCCGCGAATCCGGCCAATACTTTGTTGTTGTACAAACGACGAACTTTGCGCGCGTTGCCTTTCATCACGGTATTGCCAAGCGAGACTTGTCCGTCACCTGCGATGACAACTTTGTTATTACGACGTACAGATACGATGGTAGTCACTAGGAACCCCTTTGTGGTTTTCACTATCAAGATAGTGGTTATATGAGGCTGGAAAATCAAAATTCAAGGGAAAGAATCAGCGCCACAACGCAAAACGCCCGGAGAAACTCCGGGCGTTACTGATATCAAGTTTACTGCTGCTCTTTCCAGATAGCACAAGGCTCAATCTTGGCACGCTGCAGCTTATGCTTGTCACGCTCAGCGTCGCGCTTGAACTTGTAAGGGCCGAGAACCACCCGGAACCAGCTGCTGCCTTCCTTGTTGCGGATCTTACTGCTCAGCCCCTGAAAGGCGATATCCAGCTTGCGGGTTTCAGCCTGGTGCATGGTTTTATAGGCCCCGCACTGCATGATGTAAGGAATGTCCGACACCTGCAGCTCTTTGGCTTTGACCTCAATCTGACGATTAGGCAGCGATTCCACGTAATCCCACTGTTCGGTTGGCGGCGGCGGCAGGCTGTTGGCCGGCTGCGGTTTACTGACCGGCTGTGGCTTGGTTTCCACCACTTGCGGTGCTGGTGGCTCGGGATCCTGACTGAGCTGATACAAACCATAGCCAAAGCCGCCCGCCAGCACGAGAGCCAGCAAGCCACTGCGCCAGGGTTTTCTGCGTCGGGGAGTGGGAGTTGTTTTCCGGGTCGGCTTTTTCGGACTACGACCACGTCTTACATAATCTTTATTAGCCACAAACTATTTCAAAAGTTGACAATTTTGTCTTCATGTTAATGCAGTTTCCTGCCGGATAACAGAGCAGAAATGGAAGCGGCGTGTCAAAATACGCCGCTCACACTGAGAGATTACTCGTGGTTAAAGCACTAGATTGCACATGGCGGAGCCGCGCTGTCGCGTACCACCAACTGGGTTTCCAGTAAACGTGAACCGGCCTGAACATCGTTGCCGCGCAGCAATTCCAGCATCATCAGCATTGCCTGGCGGCCAATCTCATAACGCGGCTGAGAAATGGTAGTCAGCGGTGGATCGCAGTACTGGGCAAACTGAATGTCATCGAAACCGACCACCGAAAGATCCTGCGGCACTCGCGTACCCAGACGTTTGGCTTCCTGAATCGCTCCAATCGCCATGGTATCGTTGTGGCAGAAAATCGCCGTCGGCGGCTCGGACAACGCCAGCAGCTGACGCACCGCCTGAGCACCCGATTCAAATGAGAAATCACCGCTCACACTGTAGTCTGGATTGCGGGTAATCCCGGAGCGGCGCAGCGCCTGCTGGTAACCTTGCTGGCGGAACTGGCACAGAACGGCCGTATCCGGGCCGGCAATTTGCGCCACCCGTTTGTGGCCCATCTGGGTCAGATAGTTCACCGCTTCAAACGCCGAGGTCAGGTTATCAATATGTACCGTGGGCAGCTCCAGTTCCGGGGCAAACTCACACGCCATCACCATCGGCGGCAGGTTTTTCTGTTCCGGCTTACTGACATCAAACGGCAGGTCGGTCCCGAGCAGCAACATACCGTCCGCCTGCTTGGTGAACACCAGGTTCACAAATGAGCTTTCACGTTTTTTCTGCTGACCGCTGTCACCCAGCAGCACCAGATAACCGTGTTCCATCGCCGCATCTTCAATGCCGCGGATGATCTCGGTGTAATACGGGTCACAGATATCCGGCACAATGGCCACAATCGTTTTGGACTCATTGCGACGCAGATTGCGCGCGAGAGAGTTAGGGGAATAACCAGCTTCTAACACCGCCTCTTCAACCCGTTTACGGGTCGAGGATGAGACTTTCTCGGGATTCATCAGAGCACGCGATACGGTCGCCGTTGATACGCCTGCAAGCTGGGCAACATCCTTCATTGTCGCCATAGGGGGTACTGTCCTCTTTTCTCGGTTCTTAATAAAAATTCATCGTGTCTGAGACACTGATTATCGTTATAGAGCGCCGCCGGGCATCCGGTTTGGCTGCTAACATTGCTTGGATTCACGCTTACCTGCTGCACGTTCGCTTAAGGTTCGCCACATTTAGGCCAGCGAAAACGATTCACTGCGCGATTATGGCATTTAGTGTATTCCTTTCCGATGGGAAAGTTACGGTCTGATTAACAATTTTTGCATCACAAGTGTGATATTTATCACGATAAGAAGGATTTCATTTTTTTGACAATTTTACCAGCAAGCCGGATGGGGCTGCTCAGCTCAAATCCTGCGGTTCAATGTCCAGCGTCCAGCGCACTTTAGTGGCCAGCGGCAACATCTGAATCGCCGGGCGTGCGCTGGCTAACAGCTTCTGCATCACCGAACGGCTGGGCGCCTGCAACAGCAACTGCCAGCGAAATTTTCCGGCCCGTTTGGCGAGCGGTGCCGGCGTCGGCCCCAGCACCAGACAGCCCTGTTCACTGAGCGGGTGAGCTTCCAGCGTCTGGCGTACCTGACGCAGAAAATCTTCTACCTGCTGCGACTGGTTGCCTTCGGCGCGAAACAGGGTCAGAAAGGTATACGGCGGCAGTTGGGCCAGCTTGCGCTCCGCCAGTGCGGTTTCAGCAAAATGGTGGTAATCCTTGTTGAGCAGCGCCTGCAACAAGGTATGCTCTGGATGGTGGGTCTGCAGCACCACTTCGCCCGGCTTACTCGCCCGCCCGGCCCGGCCCGCCACCTGGATAAACAACTGAGCCAGACGTTCAGAGGCGCGAAAATCACTGCTGTATAATGAGCCATCCACATCCAGCAGCGCCACCAGAGTTACATCGGGGAAATGGTGGCCTTTGGCCAGCATCTGGGTGCCGATCAAAATCTGATATTCGTTATTGCGGATCGCTTGCAGCGCTGATTCCAGACTGCCTTTGCGCCGGGTACTGTCACGGTCAATCCGAATCGTCTTGTAGTCCGGAAACAGTTCCCCCAGTTGCGCCTCGAGCTGCTCGGTGCCGACCCCGACCGTGACCAAATGCGTCGAGCCACACCCCTGACACTGGTGGATCACCGGACGCTGTGAGCCGCAGTGGTGGCAGCGAATCTCGTTACTGTACTGATGGTAGGTATAATAAGCATCACACCGCTGACAATCGGCGATCCAGCCACATTCGTGACACATCAGCGCCGGAGAAAAGCCACGCCGGTTGAGGAACAGCAGCACCTGATTGCCCTGCGATAAATGGCGGCGCATTTCCGCAATCAACGGCGCGGACAAACCGCTTTCCAGATACAGGCCTTTGACATCCAGCACCCGGTTGGTGGTCGGGCGCGCCGTTCCGGCACGCTGGGTCAGATGCAGATGATGGTATTTGCCGCTCAGGGCATTATGCAGCGTTTCCAGCGCCGGGGTGGCACTGCCGAGCACAATCGGGATCTGCTCCAGATTGGCACGCATCACCGCCACATCGCGTGCGTGGTAGCGCAGGCTGTCCTGCTGTTTATACGAAGAGTCATGCTCTTCGTCGACAATGATGATGCCGAGATCGGCAAACGGGGTCAGCAGCGCGGAACGGGTACCAATCACGATACCGGCTACTTTGTCGCGCGCGGCCAGCCAGGCATTGAGACGTTCGGTTTCATTGAGACCGGAGTGAATCACCTCAACCGGCACATTAAACCGTTTACGAAAACGGTTAATGGTTTGCGGCGTCAGGCCAATTTCCGGCACCAGCACCAGCGCCTGGCGGCCTTGTGCCAGCACCGGCTTGATAAGATTAAGGTAGACTTCAGTTTTACCCGAGCCTGTTACGCCCTGCAGCAGATAACAGCCGAATGCCGGCTGATGGTTGACCGTTGCAATTGCGATGGCCTGCTCAGAGTTCAACTTGGGCTTATCGACCGCGGCTTCCGGCTCTGCCGGCCAGGGCCGGAACTGCGGACGCTGTTCACTGACTTCAATCCAGCCTTTGTTCTGCAGGGTGTTGAGTGTCGTACTCGACACTTCCTCATCCAGCATCACCTGATGAGGGACCGGGCCAGAAGCGACCAGATTCATCACCTTGGCCTGTTTAATCGCACGGCCAAAGCCCTGCATCAGCTGATCGCGCCCGGCGGCAGTAATGAGCCACTCTTTACTGCTGGCAAAATCAGCCGCTTTACCTTTACGCAGCGCTCCCGGCAGAGCATTAGCCAGGGTCTCGCCAAGTGGATGCTGATAAAACTGACTGCACCACTGCAGCAGGTGATACAGTTTATCCGGCCAGACTGGTTGGGTATCGAGCACGGCCTTGAGCGCTTTGAGCTGCTCACGCGGAAACTCGGACTCCTGCACCAGTGCAGTCACAATGCCGACCAGAGTCTGGCGCCCGAACGGCACAGAAACGCGGCCGCCGATAATCGGAAACAGGTGGCCGGGAATCAGGTAATCAAATTGCTTATCAAGCGGCACCGGCAGGGCAACGCGAGCAATAGTTGGGCGCATAACAATCCGTCAGCAATTAAGTCAGTTAAGGACGCCACAGTCTACTGGAAGACGGGCATAAATTCGACCCGCACATGGCGGGCAAAAGGCCGTATGCGGCACGCCGGCAGCAGTTCGGGCATCGGGTCTGGCCGTTGGCACCGCCAACCCGTCATGCTCTGAGCGGCTGTTTGCTATGGCTGGCTAAAATAACGCCGAAATCGGTTGATCCGGGCTAGCAGATTCATTACTATATCGCGCCTTAATGGTCCTCAGCAGTCTGCTGTGACCATGGCAATCGTATTATTAACGTTACGTGTGGTGTCCGGCTCAGACTCGGATGGCGACACGGCCCAATTTTTGAGGTTATCCCATGAAAGCTGGTATCCACCCAGAATACAAAGAAGTAAATGCAAGCTGCTCTTGCGGCAACACTTTCGTTTTCAAATCTACTCTAGGTAAAGAAGAAATGCACCTGGACGTATGTGACAAGTGCCACCCATTCTACACTGGTAAGCAACGTGTTGTTGACACTGGCGGCCGTGTTGATCGCTTCAACAAGCGTTTCGGCGCACTGTCAAGCAAGAAGTAATTTTTACTTTACGCGAAGATTTCAAAAAGGACGCTACGGCGTCCTTTTTTGATGCCTGCCATCTGCCCGTCCCCCCGCTCTACGACTAAAGTCTACCCTGATCACAAAACAGCTGGTCTTATCAGCCAAAAACTCACGCATTTTGTACGATTATACAGCACCCCTGCCTAGTCACTATTTCAGGCATCAACTAAAATGTGCGCCCCTTTTCCAAAAATAATAAGAGAACATCCCCTATGTCCGACGACAATCGTCAACAATTAAGTGCGGAAGAAGCCTTCCGCCAACGTGCTCTGGATTACCACGCGCAGCCGACCCCGGGTAAAATCGCGGTCTCGATCACCAAACCGGCTGACTCAGCCACTGATCTGGCGTTAGCTTACAGCCCGGGCGTGGCAGAGCCGGTACGTGAAATCGCTCAGAATGTCGATAACGTTTACAAATACACCGCCAAAGGCAACACAGTGGCGGTGATCTCAAACGGCACCGCAATCCTTGGCCTGGGTAACCTGGGGCCAATGGCCTCTAAACCGGTCATGGAAGGTAAAGCGCTGCTGTTCAAACGTTTTGCCGGCCTCGACTCCATTGATATTGAAGTGAAACACCGCACCATCGATGAGTTTATCGACACCGTCGCTAACATCGCTGACACCTTTGGCGGTATCAACCTGGAAGACATCAAAGCGCCGGACTGTTTTGAGATCGAGCGTCGCCTGATTGAACGTTGTGACGTGCCAGTGTTCCACGATGACCAGCACGGCACGGCGATCGTGACCGCAGCAGGCATGCTGAACGCGATTGAACTGCAAGGCAAAGAACTGTCTGAGTGTGTGATTGTCTGTCTGGGTGCGGGTGCCGCAGCGGTAGCGTGTATGGAACTGCTGATCAAATGCGGTGCGATGCGTGAGAAGATTTACATGCTCGACCGTAAAGGTGTCATCCACACCCGTCGTGACGATCTGAACCAGTACAAGCAACTGTTTGCCAACAACACCGACAAACGCACACTGGAAGATGTGATTGCCGGCGCGGATCTGTTCCTGGGTGTATCAGGCCCGAACCTGCTGTCCGCCGACGCGCTGAAGCTGATGGCTGACAAGCCTGTGGTGTTCGCCTGCTCTAATCCGGATCCGGAAATCAAACCTGAGCTGGCTCACGCGGTGCGTGACGACCTGATCATGGGCACCGGACGCAGTGACTACCCGAACCAGGTCAACAACGTGCTGTGTTTCCCGTTCATCTTCCGCGGCGCGCTGGATGTACGTGCCAGCGAAATCAATGATGAGATGAAACTGGCGGCGGTCGAAGCGATTCGTCAACTGGCGAAAGAAGAGGTGCCGGCAGCCGTACTACAAGCCGCAGGCAGTGACAGCCTGACCTACGGTCATCAGTACATTATTCCTAAGCCCATGGATCCACGCCTGCTGCCCCGCGTGGCTAAGGCAGTCGCACAAGCTGCGGTTGACTCTGGTGTCGCACGGATCGAGATGCCGCATAACTATATGCAAGATTAGTAAGCAGCATGCCGGATAAACACTCCGGTGACGGAAGCGTTGATCCTTGCGGGTTAACAATGCCCTGATGCTTAACAATGATCTGAGCGCTAACAATGCAAAAACCCTGGTCAGTAACCAGGGTTTTTTATGCTGATGCGGTGCACAGCGACTTAGTCGTCGTATGCCTCAAACTCGATACCCATCGCCGTCATCAGCGCTTTGGCCTCGGTCGGAATATCATCCGGACGGTCTTTACGCAGGTCTTCGTCGGTTGGCAGCGGCTGACCGGTATAAGCATGCAGAAACGCTTCACACAGCAGTTCACTGTTAGTGGCATGACGTAAATTATTGATCTGTCGACGAGTGCGTTCATCCGTCAGCACTTTAAGTACCTTAAGCGGAATCGAGACAGTGATCTTTTTGACCTGCTCGTTCTTCTTCCCATGTTCCGCGTACGGGCTAATATATTCGCCGTTCCAGTCTGCCATTGCGCACCTTCGTAAATTTGAATTCGAGTTGAGTTTTTCAAAGACCTCAATTTTAGCGGGATTTACTGCCATAAGCAAAGACATATAGACGTCTAGAAGTGTTGACGTCTTCTTTTTTGAGCAGTAAAGTGTGATGTTATTCACCGGAGTGAACATTTGCTTCACCGCTCACCCCGGAATTGGATTTACACATCGCCCGGAATTGTTTGAAATCCCAATAGCAGCTATGCCAATGCTTACCATTGCCCGCTCTGTAGCCCGATTCGCTCGGTGACAGAGCTCAGGGAATCAACCATTCAGGAAACACCAGACAGGAAAGGAAACGCTCATGACCAATCGCAAGCCAGCCACCATCGCGGTTCGCACCGGTATTGAATCTGACACCCAGTACCACGCCGTTGTTCCACCCATTTATCTCTCAACCAACTATGGCTTTCCTGCATTTGGTGAAGTGCCAAAATACGACTACACCCGCTCCGGCAACCCGAACCGTGGCCTGCTAGAACAAGCCCTGTCTGAACTGGAATCCGGTGCGGATGCCGTGGTCACCAACTGCGGCACATCAGCACTGAACCTGTGGGTCTCGGCATTCCTGTCGCCGGGCGAAATCATTATCGCACCACATGACTGCTATGGCGGTACTTACCGTCTGTTCAACACCCGCGCCAAGAAAGGCGATTTCAAAGTGCTGTTTGTTGACCAGTCTGACGACGCGGCAATGGCCGCAGCTTTTGCCCAGAAGCCAAAGCTGGTGCTGCTGGAAACGCCGTCTAACCCGCTGGTACGAGTGGTGGATATTGAGAAAATCTGTCAGCAGGCGCAAGCGGTCGGTGCTCTGGTAGCGGTCGACAATACCTTTTTGACCCCTGTGTACCAAAAGCCTCTGCTGCTTGGTGCCGACTTCGTGGTGCACTCGACCACTAAATACCTCAATGGTCACTCGGATGTGATTGGCGGTGTGATCATCAGTAAAGACGCCGAACACGCCACCGAGCTGGCATGGTGGGGTAACTGCATCGGCGCCACCGGCACGCCGTTTGACAGCTACATGACTTTGCGTGGCCTGCGCACCCTGGGGGCCCGTATGCGCGTGCATGAAGAGAGCTCGCAGCAAATCCTCGCTTACCTGCAAAACCAGGAGCTGGTCAAAGTGATTTACCACCCTAGCCTGCCAAATCATCCGGGTCATGACATCGCCAAGAAACAGCAGCTTGGCTTTGGTTCCATGCTGAGCTTTGAATTCGGCGGTTCATTCGAGCAGCTGAAATATTTTGTCGGTGAACTGCAGCTGTTCTCACTGGCCGAATCGCTGGGCGGCGTGGAAAGCCTGGTATGTCATCCGGCCAGCATGACTCACCGCGCGATGGGCGAAGAAGCGCTGGCCGAAGCCGGCGTCTCTCAGCAGTTGCTGCGCCTGTCGGTGGGTCTGGAAGATGCGAGCGATCTGATTGCCGACCTCGACCAGGCCTTCACCAAAGCCAAGGAGGCCTTTTAATGTCGGTTTCACGTCAGCTGCATAAATTTGGTGGTAGCAGCCTTGCGGATCCGGAATGTTATCAACGGGTCGCGCACATTCTGCGTGACTACTCTCAGGCCGACGATCTGGTGGTGGTGTCTGCCGCCGGTAAAACCACCAACCGCCTGATTGAATTTCTTGAAGCGCTCAACAAAGATGGCCGCGCCGCGCACGAAGCGCTGCAGGCCCTGCGCCAGTTCCAGGTCCAGTTGATTGAAGGTTTGCTGGAAGGCGAAGTCGCAGACCATCTGCTGACCGAGCTGAGCGGCGAGTTCGTCGCACTGGGAGAACTGACCGCACCACTGAGCAAAGCGCAGCAAGCCGCGGTTCTCGGCCACGGCGAACTCTGGTCTGCCCGCCTGCTGGCAGCGCTGCTTAACCAGCAAAAATTGCCGGCAGTGGCTCAGGACGCACGTGCGTTTCTGCGCGCCGAAACCGGCACTCAGCCGGAAGTCGATCGCGCCCGCTCTTACCCGTTACTGAAAGCAGTCCTGGCCCAGCATGCTCATCACCGGGTGATCATCACCGGCTTTATGGCCCGCAACGAGCAAGGCGAAACCGTATTGCTCGGCCGCAACGGTTCTGACTACTCAGCCACCGTGATCGGTGCCCTGGCCGATGCCGAACGCGTCACCATCTGGAGTGATGTGGCCGGCGTGTACAGCGCTGACCCGCGTCTGGTGTCGGAGGCCTGTCTGTTGCCACTGCTGCGCCTGGATGAAGCCAATGAACTGGCCCGTCTGGCCGCTCCTGTGCTGCACAGCCGCACCTTACAACCCGTCGCACAGAGCGCGATGGAGCTGCAGCTGCGTTGCAGCTACCAGCCTGAGTCGGGGTCGACCCGGATTGAACGTGTGCTGGCCTCTGGTCGCGGCGCCAAAATCATCACGTCACTCGATGAAGTGCTGCTGCTGGAACTGGCCTTTGGCCAGGGTCACGACTTTGCCCGTGCTCAGGCCGAAGTGCTGGAAAAACTCAAACGCGCTCAGCTCGAGCCGCTGGCGTTTGAGCTGCAGGCCGATCAGCACTGCCTGCGTCTGGCTTACACCACAGAGATCGCTTCCGGCGCGCTTTCCTTGCTGCAGGATGTGGCGATTGAAGCCGAGATTCGCCTCAAGGAAGGCTTCGCTCTGGTCGGCGCTGTCGGCGCAGGTGTCACCAAAAATGCCCAGCACAGCTACGGCTTTTTCCAGCAGCTGAAAAATGCGCCGGTCGAATTTATCAGCGAAGCCGAATCCGAGCTGAGCCTGGTTGCGGTACTGCGTCAGTGTGATGTGAATCCTCTGGTGACCGGTCTGCATACCCAGTTGTTCCAGGCCCAGAAACGGGTCGGACTGGCGCTGTGCGGCAAGGGCAACATCGGCTCAAGCTGGCTGAAACTGTTCGCTGAACAAAAAGACGATCTGGAAAAACGCTACGGCATGCACTTCGAGCTGGTGGCCGTGATCGACAGCCAGGCGTATCTGTTTAAACCGCAGGGTATTGATGCAGCCTCAGTACTGAGCAGCTACGCCGATGAAGCGCAGCCTAATGACGGCCATACCTGGCTTAAACAGTTGGGCGCCATCCAGGGCTTTGATGAAGTGATTGTGCTCGATGTCACCGCCAGCGCCGACGTTGCCAGCCTGTATCCGCAAATCGCCGAACAGGGCATGCACCTGATCTCTGCCAACAAAGTGGCAGGCTCGGCTGCAGGAGATTACTACTACCAGGTTAAAGATGCCTTCGCCAAGATCAGCCGTCACTGGCTATACAACGCCACAGTAGGTGCCGGCCTGCCGATTAACCACACGGTCCGTGACCTGCGTGAGAGCGGCGACGAAATCACCGCCCTGTCGGGCATTTTCTCCGGCACTCTGTCCTGGTTGTTCCAGCAGTATGACGGCAATGTGCCGTTCAGCGAACTGGTTGATCTGGCCTGGCAGCAAGGCCTGACTGAACCGGACCCACGTCATGACCTAGACGGCTCAGACGTGATGCGCAAACTGGTGATTCTGGCGCGCGAATCTGGCCTGGACATCGAACCGGACAGCGTCAAAGTCGAGTCACTGGTGCCGGCCGAACTGCAGGATTTGTCGCTGGATGATTTCCTGGATCGCAGCCAGTTGCTCAACGAGCGTCTGGCCGAGCGTCTGGCCCGCGCCCAGAAGCAGGACAAGGTGCTGCGTTACGTTGCGCGTCTGGAAAAAGACGGCAAAGCCACGGTCGGAGTCGAAGCGCTGGATAAAGAGCATCCGCTCGCCAACCTGCTGCCGTGTGACAACATCTTCGCCATCGAGAGTAAATGGTACCGCGATAATCCGCTGGTGATTCGTGGCCCGGGGGCCGGACGCGAAGTCACCGCCGGAGCGATCCAATCCGATCTCAACCGTTTGGCGGGCCAGCTGTAATCAACACTATGCTACAAACGACGGCAGCTAAAGATAGCGGCGGCTAAAAACGACGACTGATAACAAACGTACAAAGCTCGCCTGTTTGGCGAGCTTTTTTACTATTATTCTAGAGAAACATCCATCGACAGGATAAACGTCGAATATCACCGTCAGACACGTCAATGATGTGCAATTGCTGACATTATTGTTGAAATAAGCTCACGTTCAACATGAAAAAAGTTCATATTTACAATGTTGACATTAAAATGTATTCAAGACATTCTGTAGCCATATAGACGTCTAAACGTCAATTTCAATTTAGTGTTCGCGTTGTGGCCGCCGTATGCCACAAGGAGAGGAAAATGGGATACACGCACGCCAGTCATATCGATGCTCTGAATCAGAACATCGCTGATATTTCAGACATCAACGTTTCATTTGAGTTTTTCCCGCCGAGCACACCGCAAATGGAAGAGACGCTGTGGAATTCGGTTCACCGTCTGAAAACCCTGCAACCGAAATTTGTTTCGGTGACTTACGGCGCGAACTCCGGTGAACGTGACCGTACCCACTCCATCATTAAAGCGATCAAAGACCAGACCGGTCTGGTCGCGGCCCCCCACCTGACCTGTATTGATGCGTCACGTGAAGAGCTGATTCAAATTGCTGACGACTACTGGAACAACGGCATCCAGAATATCGTCGCCCTGCGTGGTGACATTCCTAAAGGCGGCGGCAAACCAGATATGTACGCGTCTGATCTGGTCGCATTGCTTAAATCCCGCCACGACTTTGATCTGTCAGTGGCCGCTTTCCCGGAAGTTCACCCGGAAGCCAAGAGCGCGCAATCTGACCTGCTTAACCTGAAACGCAAAGTCGATGCCGGTGCTAACCGTGCCATCACCCAGTTCTTCTTTGATGTCGAAAGCTACCTGCGTTTTCGTGACCGCTGCGTATCGGCCGGTATCGATGTAGAAATCGTTCCGGGTATCCTGCCGGTGTCTAACTTCAACCAGGCGCAGCGCTTCGCCGCGCAGAACAACGTCAAAGTCCCGAGCTGGATGGCAAAACAGTTTGACGGCCTGGATGATGATCCGGTGACCCGTCAGTTGGTGGGGGCCAGCCAGGCGATCGACATGATTCGTATCCTGTCGCGTGAAGGCGTGAAAGATTTCCACTTCTATACGCTAAACCGTGCCGAGATGACCTACGCCCTGTGTCATACCCTGGGTGTACGTCCGAACAGGCAAAAATAATCGGTGATTGGCCTGTCGGACCGCAGGCAAACCCAACCTGCAAAAACGCCGACCATCTGGTCGGCGTTTTTTTGATTCTTCAGGTCGTCGTTATTCAACGTCGTCCATTTTACCCAGCAGGCTGCGGATACGCTCTTGCCATGCTGCGTGTTCCTGTTGAACTTGCTGCGCACGCTGCTCCAGCGCTTCACGCTCGGCTTTCAGCTCAGAAGCTTCAGTGCTCAGCTTCTGTTTTTCTTCTTTCAGTTCTTCAACTTCCATTTGCAGCAGGGCGATTGTATCAACCGCAGTTTGAATTTTCGCTTCTAATTGTTCTAGCACTTCAAAAGACATGGTACTTACCTTTTTCTTGATTCGGTCGAGGTGACAGTCACTTCAGTTATCTTTCCATTCTACTCAGCCAAGCGCAGAGAAACACTCACTATATTCGATATTTTGCGCCATTCGCTTAAAAAAACAGCGTAAATTGACCTGGCGTTAACTTTACCAGCGGTTAACAAACATCCAGCCGCAGAAATCGTCTTATTGACGCCGATTTTGATCCAGGCTAAACCGTGCACAAATCAAAACCCGAACCTTGCACGCCGAATATGCTAAACTTCGCGCAACTTTCCCCCTCTGGCTGACATGCCGCCGCATACGGCACGCTCACATGCGGTCAACACTGCATGATGGCAGCGCAGGACGCGAGAGGATAACGATTTTTCAGGTTTGGAGTGAGCATGAAACGCGATTTAGCAATGGCTTTTTCACGGGTGACGGAAGGCGCAGCCCTGGCAGGCTACAAATGGCTCGGCCGTGGCAATAAAAACGCCGCTGACGGTGCCGCAGTAGAAGTGATGCGGACCTTATTAAATAAAACCGACATCCGTGGTGAAATCGTCATCGGTGAAGGCGAAATCGATGAAGCGCCGATGCTGTACATTGGTGAACACGTCGGTTTGGGCGGCGATGAAGTCGATATCGCCGTCGACCCGATTGAAGGCACCCGTATGACGGCAATGGGCCAGTCCAATGCGCTGGCAGTGCTGGCTGCCGGTGAACGTGGCAGCTTCCTCAAGGCGCCGGATATGTACATGGAGAAACTGGTGGTGGGTCCGGGCGCGAAAGGCTGTATTGACCTCGACAAACCATTGCAGGAAAACCTGGAGAATATCGCCGCGGCGCTGCATAAACCGCTCAGCAACCTGACGGTCATCACCCTGGCCAAACCACGTCACGATAACATTATCGCTGAGATGCAAAACCTCGGCGTACGCGTTTTTGCGGTGCCGGATGGCGATGTGGCAGCCTCCATTCTGACCTGTATGCCTGACAGCGAAGTGGACGTGATGTATTGCATCGGCGGCGCGCCGGAAGGTGTGGTGTCGGCTGCGGTTATCCGCGCGCTGGACGGTGATATGCAAGGCCGTCTGCTGCCACGCCATAAAGTCAAAGGCGACAGTGACGACAACCGTATCTGGGGCGCTAAAGAGCTGGAGCGTTGCCGGGAAATGGGCGTTGAGGCTGAAGTGATCCTCAAGCTGGAAGATATGGCGCGCAGTGACAATGTGATTTTCTCCGCCACCGGTATTACTAAAGGTGATCTGCTGGAAGGCATTACCCGCCAGGGTAATATTGCCACCACCGAGACTCTGCTTATTCGTGGCCGCTGTCGTACCATTCGCCGCATCAAGTCGATCCACTATCTGGAGCGTAAAGATCCGGAAGTGCGTGAAGCGATTCTGTAAGCGCGCAGTGTGAATGGCCGCTATCGCTGATAAGGATAGCGGCCATAACAAAAAAGACCGCCGCAGCGGTCTTTTTCAGTTGTGACACTCAGCAGCCGACTTAGAACAGCTCTTCAGCGACTTTGTACAGGTCGGTACGCACCGGACGCTTCATGTTTTCAATCGCGTCGATGATGTCGTGGTGAACCAGCTGCTCTTTCTGGATACCGACACAGCGGCCGCCGTAGCCTTCCATCAGCAGGTGCACCGCGTAGTTACCCATGCGCGATGCCAGTACACGGTCAAACGCTGTTGGTTTACCGCCGCGCTGAATGTGACCAAGAATCGTAGCGCGGGTTTCGCGGCCAGTCGCTTTCTCAATCTCTTGCGCCAGTTGGTTGGCGTCCATCATCAGCTCAGTCAGTGCGATAATCGCGTGTTTCTTGCCTTTCTTGATGCCATCCTGGATGTTAGAGATCAACTGCTCCATGTCCAGGCCGGTTTCCGGTGTGATGATGTACTCACAACCACCCGCCACTGCTGACATCAGGGTCAGGTCACCACAATGACGACCCATGATCTCCACGATAGAGATCCGCTGGTGTGACGATGAAGTGTCACGCAAACGGTCAATCGAATCGATCACTGTGTTGAGTGCAGTCAGGTAACCAATGGTGTAATCCGTGCCTGCGATATCATTATCGATAGTGCCTGGCAGACCGATACATGGGTAACCCATTTCAGTCAGTTTCTTCGCACCCATGTACGAACCGTCACCACCGATCACAACCAGTGCATCAATGCCGTGTTTTTTCAGGTTTTCGATCGCTTTTTCACGCACTTCGACTTCACGAAACTGTGGAAAACGTGCCGAGCCCAGGAAGGTACCACCGCGGTTGATGACATCAGATACGCTGGAGCGATCCAGCTGCTTGATGCGATCTTCGTACAGGCCCTGATAGCCGTCGTAGATACCATACACTTCCAGGCCTGCGCCCAAGGCAGTACGAACCACGCCGCGAATTGCAGCATTCATGCCCGGGGCGTCGCCGCCACTTGTCAAAATACCGATCTTCTTAATCATGCTCACCCTCGATTTTTGGGAACTTAATATAATTTTTCTATACCGCCCGCTAACGACATTCAGGCGGCAAAAGCATTGTTATCTGTGCGTTATGTTACATTTCCTAAATAGGAATACTACAGTTATTGCGCGATTTTCTGTAACTTTTTTACTTATGTAAGAGTATTACAGTTTTAGCCATTCCGGTTGTTGATTCACATCAGGATCCGGTTTCTTTCATGAACTGAGAAAAGATAGTCAAGATCGCTGGTATTTGCCTTACCAGCCCTGAAATTTTTGCTTCCTTTCCACTCCGAATACCACGGAGTAAGGGTCCTGGTGAATCAGCACATCGGCGCCCGGAAATGCCTTACGCAGCTTCGCTTCAACAATATCGGAAATACGGTGCGCTTCAATCAGAGGAATATTGTCATCGAGTTCCAGATGCAACTGGATAAATCTTACAGGTCCGGACATACGGGTACGCAGCTGATGCACCCCCATCACCCCTTCCACCGATAATGAAATAGTGCGGATCTGAACCAGTTCTTCATCCGGGAGTTTATGATCAAGCAGAGTATGTACCGCGTGGTAAGCCATCCGGTAAGCGCTGTATAAAATGTAGATGCCGATGCCGACTGCAAATAGCGCATCGGCCTGCTTGATCCCAAACCAGCTCAGCCCCAGCGCAACCATGATCGCCGCATTCATCAGTAAATCGGACTGGTAATGCAGTGAATCAGCCGCAATCGCCTGGCTGCCGGTTTTGGCCACCACCGCCCGCTGAAACATCACCAGGGCGGCCGTGACAAGCATGGCAAACGCACTGACATAAATACCGTATTCCGGAGACTGCAGTTCATGCGGGCGGAAAAAGCGGTCGATCCCGTTCAGAATCAGAAAACAGGCTGAACCGGAAATAAACATTGCCTGAGCCAGGGCGGCCAGTGATTCAGCTTTCCCGTGCCCGAAGGTGTGCTCCCGGTCAGCGGGCTGCAACGAATAGCGCACCACCACCAGGTTGACCACTGACGCCGCGATGTCGAGCAGCGAATCAATCAGAGAAGCCAGCAGGCTGACCGAACCGGTCACCCACCAGGCGGCAATTTTACAAATAAGCAGCAGTGTCGCGACCGCAGTGGCCGTCCACGCCGCGGTGGTGACAAGTCGGGCGTATTCCTGTTTCATATTAGGTTACCAAATCAAAACAATGGCTTAATTATACCCACATCGTGCTTGAATGTGAGTAAAAGATCATCACCCTCTGGCCGCAGGAATGGGCTGTAAGCCACAACGAAAACAGGCAGCCGAAGCTGCCTGTGGTTTCTTTCAGTGTGATTATTGCGCCGCTTCTGAGGCTGGCTGTTTACCTTGCTGGCCTTTGTCACCTCGATAACCATGCTCACCTTTCGCGCCTGGATGTCCACCACGCGGCCCCTCTTTCCAGCACTGCGTCATGCGCTCTTGTTGCAGTGACTCAAACTGGCTTTTCTGTTCCGCAGTCAGGACATTAAGCATCTGATGACGCTTCTCCATCATACGCACCCGGTGCTCGACTTGTTTTTCCGCCATCTGTTTGGCCAGTGCAGTCGCCGCAGCTTTATCAAAATTTGGCGCCAGCATTAATGCGCGCTCTTGCTGATGCAGCGCCTGCATCTCTTCTTTCATGCCTGAACGCGGCTGCTTTTTCATCTCAGCACGGCCTTGCTCGCGCAGACTGCGCAGTTGCTCTTGTTGCGCATCGCTCAGGTTCAGTTGCTTAAACAGAGCCCGTTCAGCGCCGGGGCCACAGTCACGCTGATGCGGTGCTTTATCTCCACCCGCAGCCAATACGCTGGTGGCGCCTAGTGTGGCTGGTAAAATCAATGCGGCAAGCATCCATTTTTTTACGTTTTTCATCCTCGTATCCTCTCAGGTTTGACATTTGCTTACAGGCTGCTTTCGCAACGCTTGAGGTTAGAATACAAACTGCCAGGTAAAGTGACGTTTAGAGTGCGTAAATCTACGTAAAGAGTGCAATCGGCGCTGATTCAGCGCACTATTTCGCAGTAAACTACATTCATCAACGCGGTTTTACGAGGCAGTTATGGCGCACATTCTTCTTATTGATGACGACACCGAGCTCACCAGCCTGTTAAAAGAGGTCCTGAGCTATGAAGGGTTTGAGGTATCCGAGGCCAACGATGGCGAAGCGGGATTACAGGCGGTGAGTGAGCAGACCGATCTGGTCCTGCTTGATGTCATGATGCCGAAAATGAACGGAATGGAAACCCTGAAAAAGCTACGTGAAAACTGGCAAACGCCAGTACTGATGCTGACCGCCAAGGGTGAAGAAATTGATCGGGTAATTGGCCTTGAGCTCGGCGCAGACGACTACCTGCCCAAACCATTCAGTGACCGGGAGCTGCTGGCTCGCATCCGCGCTATTTTGCGCCGTACCAATCCGCATCAGCCGGCCAAAACCTCCGATGTGATTGAGTGTCAGGATCTGCAACTCTACCCCGGCAAACAGGAAGCTTATTGCCAGGGTGAGCTGCTCGATCTGACCAGTACCGAATTTGCCCTGCTGACCCATTTTGTTCAGAATCCGGGCGAAACTCTGACTAAAGAGTCGCTCAGCCTGGATGTGCTCGGCAAACATCTGGCCGCGTTTGACCGTGCCATCGACATGCATGTCTCGAACCTGCGCAAAAAACTGCCCGAGCGCTGCGATGGCAAACCGCGGATTAAAACTCTGCGCGGACGCGGCTATCTGATGGTGCTGGAGGATTGATGCGCTTGCCCAAGTTCAACAACCTGTACGGCCGTATTTTTGCCATCTTCTGGTTTACCATGATGTTGGTGGTGATTGCTGTGTTGTCGCTGCCCCATCTTGATCCGCGCAAATCACGCGATATGCCGGCCGATGCTTACCAACGCATGCTGGAACAAAAAGAGGTGATCGAAGCGCGCTTTAGCGGCGATAAAAACCTGGCCCGCATCATCAAGGTACTGGAGAACCGCGCCGACGAACCGCATGAGAAAGGACCGCGCTTTTTTATTACCGATCAGGAAGGCAATATCCTCACCACGCGTAAACATCCGGATTTCAAACTGAAAGCACTACGTAACTTTACTACCAGTATCGAATCCGTGGATAAACCACAACAGCGTTTGTATGGCCGCTACATGGTTGCCGGACCGGCACCGATCAGCCTGGCAGGACAGAATTTACTGCTGTATGTCGGCCTGCGCTGGGATCAGCCGCCACCATTTCTGCTGCGCCTGTTCGATCGCCCGCTGCAGCTGTTACTGGCCGTGATGCTGGTCAGCACACCGCTGCTGCTGTGGCTGGCCTGGGCACTGAGCCAGCCGGCACAGCGCCTCGCTCAGGCCGCACAACGTGTCGCGCGTGGTGAATTTGAAGTGGATGCCAGCCTGGAAAAAGGCACCACTGAGTTTCGCCAGGCCGGACGCAGCTTCAACCAGATGGTGGAAGCGGTCAATCAGATGATTTCCGGTCAGCAGCGTTTGCTGTCCGACATCTCGCACGAGCTGCGTTCTCCGCTCACCAGACTGAGAATGGCGAATGCACTGGCAACCCGTAAACAGGGGTCCAGCCCAGAACTGGAGCGTATCGATACCGAAGCCCAGCGTCTGGAGCAGATGATTAGTGAACTGCTGGAATTATCACGTATGCAGACCAACAGCCAGATGAGCCGCGAAGTGCAGCCACTGAGCAGCCTGTGGGAAGAACTGCTCAGCGATGCCCAGTTTGAGGCCGAGCAGATGAACAAAACTCTGACCATGGAAGAGATCCCGAACCGCCATATCTCCGGCAATCCGCCGCTGCTGATGAGCGCGCTGGAGAACATAGTACGCAATGCGATTCACTACGGCCACGACAAAATAGCTGTCCACTTCTCGGTTTCAGCGCAGCAGGTGACGGTCAGCGTGGAAGATAACGGTGAAGGCGTGCCGGACAGTGAACTGGAAGAGATCTTCCGTCCGTTTTACCGTGTCTCGACCGCGCGCGATCGCCACAGTGGGGGAACCGGGCTGGGCCTGGCCATCACCGAAAGCGCCATTCGCCAGCACAGTGGTAAGATTGCCGCCAGCCGCAGCGAGCTGGGCGGTTTGAAAGTCACCTTTACCCTGCCGCTGCAGGACTGACCGAGCCGGGAGAGCGCCCGCGCTTCCGGCTGCACAAAAACCACACAAAAGACGCAGTTGATAATGAGAATGGTTATCAATATTATCTGTATTGATTGAACGGAGGATCAACTATGTCGCATACATTCCCTGAACTGCCATACGCCTACGATGCCCTGGAACCCTACATCGATGCGCAAACCATGCAAGTGCACTACAGCAAGCACCACCGCACTTACTACGATAAGTTTATGACCGCGATTAAAGGTACTGAGTATGAGCAAACCCCGCTCGATGAGTTGTTTGCACGTATTTCGACCCTGCCTGCAGCGATTCGTAACAACGGCGGTGGCTATTACAATCACATCCTGTACTGGAACTGCATGACGCCACAAGGCGGCGGTCAGCCTGAAGGCGAACTGGCCGATGCCATCGAACGCACGTTCGGCAGTTTCAGCCAATTCCAGCAACAGTTTTCCGACGCAGCCGTCAACACCTTCGGCTCAGGTTTTGTCTGGCTGGTGGTGCGTGATGGTGAGCTGGTGATCAGCTCAACCAGCAATCAGGACAACCCGCTGATGGACATTGCCAATGTGCGCGGAGAACCGATTCTGGCGCTGGATGTATGGGAACATGCTTACTACATCAGCTATCAGAACCGTCGACCTGACTACATCACCGCCTGGTGGAATGTAGTGAACTGGCAGGCCGTCGCAGAAAACTACGCCGTTGCCAGAGCTCTGGCCGCCTGATAATCCGACCGGTGGCAGCCCCTCCCCAGCTGCTGCCGTTTTTCCTTATCCGAATCGACCACTTCTCTGGGTATATCCACTTCTCTGGGTATATACTGCGGCGTTCAATCACTAAGGAACGCAAAAGCCATGTTAGACATCGCCCTGTATGAACCTGAAATTGCGCCCAACACGGGTAACATTATTCGACTGTGTGCCAACTGCGGTGCCAACCTGCATCTGATTGAACCGCTGGGCTTCGATCTGGAGGAGAAGAAGGTTCGCCGGGCCGGACTGGATTACCATGATTTGGCACGGGTCACCCGCCACAAAGATTATCAGGCCTTTCTCG
Organism: Vibrio sp. H11; assembly: GCF_004804295.1. NCBI lineage: Bacteria > Pseudomonadati > Pseudomonadota > Gammaproteobacteria > Vibrionales > Vibrionaceae > Vibrio > Vibrio sp. H11. The sequence goes on from NZ_SSHN01000006.1 coordinate 192,339, forward strand.
ATTACCTGGCTGAGCGTGGTGAATATCGCATTTTTGCCTGCACCACTAAAACGACCGGTCATCATGTCGATGCCCGCTACCAGGACGGTGATGTGCTGCTGTTCGGACCGGAAACTCGCGGACTACCGGCCGATCTGATTGCGGCTCTACCTCCTGAGCAGCGGATCCGCATTCCTATGATGCCAGAAGCACGCAGCCTCAATCTATCCAATGCCGTGGCTATCATCGCATTCGAAGCCTGGCGTCAGATGGACTTTGCCGGCGCGATTTGAGCCCCCGGCTTCCCGTCTTAACCAGGCAAAACCCGGGGATCCCTTGGAGAAACACCGGGCTGAATAAAGCAAAAGCTCCCGCAAGCGAGAGCTTTTTTAGCTTTGGGGTTATGGCAGGCCAAATGCCCTAATGACGATCCAGCTTGTCGTGATCTGAGTCGTCTTTACGCTCATACTCGCCATCAAAGGTCTGGCCACCCTGACCGTGTTGATCCGGGCCTCGCTCATACGGACCGGACTGAAATCCCCCGGCCGACATATTGGTCACCACCACTTTGGTCATCAAATACTTAGCCAGCATCGCCCGCGGGCGTGGCAGCAGTATCAGCATCCCCATGGTATCGGTCATAAAACCAGGCGTCAGCAACAGCACACCAGCCACCGCCAGCATGACCCCCTCAACGATCTGCTGAGCCGGTATTTCACCACGCTGCATACGCTGCTGCACCGTCAGCAGAGTCGACAGCCCCTGACTGCGTACCAGTGAAGCGCCAACAAATGCAGTGATCAACACCAGAGCCAGCGTCGGCCATAAGCCCAGCATACCGCCCACCTGAATAAACAGGCCGATTTCGATCACCGGCACCGCAATAAACATCATCAATAATATCGGAAACACTGTCCCTCCTTTGTTGGCTTCAACATTAGCGTTAAGGGCAATCTTGTTCAAGCAATCAGCTCACAGCCATAATATAAAAAATTATTGCCCAAGAGGAAAAAATCTATTGTAAACAATTCAACTAGATAGGCGTAAGTTATTGCTATAAAAGTAATTGTGGTTGGAAAGCCATCCGAAAGTCGACTACCTTGAATACACAGATAAAATTCAACAAGTGGCATAATGAAACGGGTTACCAATACACTAAAAAAAACGGTAATTCTGTGGCTGGGTTTAACGCTGCTCCCACTCGGCTTTTATTACCATTTATCCAATAAGGCTCATCAGTTCCTGCTCAACCAGCTTGAAGCTCAGGGCTTGCAATTTCTTTCGTTTGTGGATGCGAAGGCCAGCCGCACTCATTCTCAAATTCAAAAAAGCTTCTATCAACTCAGTCACTCACCACTGCTGGCCGACTACGCCCGTGATCGCGATCCTCGGTTGCGCCGTTATCTCGAAAGCCAGTGGTCATTAACGTCCTTTAATTCCGGCCTGTTTTATCAGCTGCGTTTTCTTGATCTTGCAGGTAAAGAAGTTATCCGCGTCGATTACACCCGGCAAATGACTCAGGCTTTTGTGGTGCCACAAGAACAACTGCAGGAGAAAGGTCATCGCGATTATTTTATTTACGCCCGCCAGCTGGCCGTCGGAGAGCAGGGCTACTTTGGTATTGATCTCGAATATGAACACGGCCTGCCCCTCATCCCCTATAAGCCAGGCTTTCGTCTCCTGTATCCGCTTGACACAGACCAGCAGCGCTTAGGCTACTTTATCGCCAACCTCGATGTGATGGCGGTCATCAAACAGATCACGGCCAACAATCAGAACCTCAGTGTCGACTTTGTCGATCGCCAGGGTTACTTCATCGTCAGCAGCGATGAAAACAGGCTGTTTGGTGACTTAATCCAAAGCCGCGCATCACTTAACCTGCCCAACGAGCACCCTGAGGTCTGGCAGGCCATGCAAGCCAATAACAACACCAAAGGCAGCCTTACCACTAAAGAGGGGCTGTTCATCTATCAGCGCTTTGATAATCAGCTATTTTCTTCGGTCGGCGGACTGATGCTGCTCACTCATTACACGCCTGATATGTTGAGTGCGATGTTCGCCCCACGCAACGCCGGGATACTCAAGGATGCCATCGTCATCTGGCTGCTGCTTGGTATTGTTTCGGTGATTCTGGCCATGTTCTGGATTGCGCACAAAAGCATTAAAATGGATAAAACCTATGCCCAGTTCGTGATTGAAAACGGCGTGGCCATTGTGTTCACCAATCGTGAGCACCGCATTTTACGCGTCAGCAAGCGCTTTTGTGACATGGTGGGAATGGAGCCGTTCGCATTGCAAGGGCGCAGTGTGCTCAACTTCTTACCTTCACGCCTCAAACAGCGTGAAATGCAGGCTGATCTGATTAACCAGGGCCACTGGGAAGGACAATATACCCTGCAAAACCCGCACGGTGATGAAGTGGTGTGTAAAACCGACGTGCGTGCCCTGAGCAGCAAGCTGAAAAAAGTGCAGTATTATGTCTATTCATTTACCGACATCTCAGACCATCATAATGCCATCATTGAGCTCAAAGAACGCAGCGAACGCGATTCGGCAACGGCTTTGTGGAACAAGAAAAAGTTCGAAAATATGCTCAACTACCACACCCGCCTGCATCAGCGTTATCCGGACGAGCCGCCAGCCTGCCTGGCCGTGATCGACATCGACTCGTTCAAAGACATCAATGATACACTGGGCCATGCGGTCGGCGATGTGGTTATTTTACATGTCGCCCAGCAGTTGCAAGCCCTGCTGCGTGATACTGATTTTATCGCCCGCATCGGCGGTGATGAGTTCGCGGTCATTATCCAGCACACCGATATCCATCAGGCCGGTAAACTGATGCAACGCGTGTGCAGTGCTATCGCCAACTGGCCGCAATATCAGGTCACCATCAGCGTCGGAGTGGCGGAAGTCACCAAGGATGCCATTCAGACCGCAACCAATGCCGACAAAGCCATGTACCGCTCCAAGCGCAAAGGCAAAAACTGTGTCTCGTTGCATGGCTTTGAAAATCTGACGGTGGTCGAACCTCAACAATCGTGATCTTTAACGCAACAAAAAGTGATCAACTTCCTGTTTTTTCTTTATGACTTGAGTATGATGTGCCACTAAAGTCAGGATCGATTTTGCAGCCAAAAACTCTGATGAACGGATTCTTAAGGCAGAAGTGGCTAACTAGTTGCAATCTAATCAGAATAATTATCTTAAGGATCCTGTTATGGCTCAAACCTCTGCAGCCCAAATGACATCTTCCCCTTCCCCAGCCACACGAATTGAAGAAGATTTACTCGGCCAGCGTCACGTTCCTGCCGACGCTTATTACGGCATCCACACCCTGCGTGCGATCGAAAACTTTAACATCTCAAATGTCACGATTTCTGATGTGCCTGAGTTTGTGCGTGGCATGGTGATGACCAAAAAAGCGGCGGCTCTGGCTAACAAAGAACTGAGCGTCGTACCGAAAGATGTTGCCAATTACATTATCCAGGCTTGTGATCTGATTCTTGAGACCGGTAAGTGCATGGACCAGTTCCCGTCAGATGTATTCCAGGGGGGGGCCGGTACTTCGGTCAACATGAACACCAACGAAGTGATCGCTAACGTCGCTCTGGAACTGATGGGTAAAGAGAAAGGTCAGTACCAGTTCATCAACCCGAACGATCACGTCAACAAGAGCCAGTCGACCAACTGCGCTTACCCGACCGGTTTCCGGATCGCGGTTTACAACAGCGTGCTGAAGTTAATTGATGCAATTGAATACCTGAAAGGCGCGTTCGAGCTTAAGAGCCAGGAATTCAAAACCATCCTCAAGATGGGCCGTACCCAGTTGCAGGACGCGGTGCCTATGACTGTAGGCCAGGAATTCCATGCCTGGTCGGTGACGCTGAACGAAGAAATCCGTGCCCTGCAATACACCTCAAAACTGCTGCTCGAGGTCAACCTGGGTGCGACAGCCATCGGTACTGGCCTGAATACCGCGCCGGGTTATCAGGCGGCTGCGGTGAAACACCTGGCACAAGTGACTGGCCTGGAAGTGGTGCCGGCAGAAGACCTGATTGAAGCAACCTCAGACTGTGGCGCTTATGTAATGACCCATGGCGCCCTCAAGCGTCTGGCGGTGAAACTGTCGAAAATCTGTAACGACCTGCGTTTGCTGTCTTCAGGCCCGCGCGCCGGCCTGAACGAACTTAATCTGCCTGAACTGCAAGCGGGCTCATCCATCATGCCAGCCAAGGTAAACCCTGTGGTACCGGAAGTGGTTAACCAGGTTTGTTTTAAAGTACTGGGTAACGACAACACCGTCTCGTTCGCAGCAGAAGGCGGTCAACTGCAGCTCAACGTGATGGAACCTGTCATTGCTCAGGCGATGTTTGAGTCGATTTCACTGCTGTCTAACGCTTGTGTGAATCTGCGTGATAAATGTATTGACGGCATTACAGTGAACAAAGAGATCTGTGAAGGTTACGTGTTTAACTCTATCGGTATCGTTACCTATCTGAACCCGTACATTGGCCACCATGAAGGTGACATTGTCGGTAAGATCTGTGCAGAGACCGGTAAAAGTGTGCGTGAAGTGGTACTGGAACGTGGTTTGCTGACCGAAGAAGAACTGGATGATATTTTCTCGGTCCAGAACCTGATGCACCCGCAGTACAAAGCCAAACGCTACGAATAAGCTGTTTGCCCCATCAGGCCCCTCGGGGCCTGATTTTTCCCCCGCGCGGCACTACTGTGACCATTGGTCAGCGGCCGCCCCGTTATCTGCTCACACCGCCCGCTGGACCGCTTGCGATAAATTCGCTTGGCGACGAAACCAAACCGGCTCTATACCGGTCTGAATGATTAAGCGAATTAAATCCGGTTCGGCTCAATCCGGTCCGCCACTTTGTTTTCCTCAGACGAGGCTCGCTGCAAAGGCCTGCAGAGATACCAATATGTCGGCGGCTTGATGAAATTTGACACAATCCGCCGAACTCAACGATAGTTCAGGTATAGTATGGGCGTTCACTTATTCAGAATATCCTAATGATGCGACTAATTTTTTCCCTAATTCTACTGCTGTGCGGCGCACTCAATGCACCCGCTTTTGCCGCATTTGGTAACAGCAACCCTTTAACACTGGGCAACAGCAACAGCCGTTTTGTCACGGTGGATGAAGCGTTTGCCTTCAGTTACTTTCAGCAAGGCAATCAAATCTACCTCGATTGGCAGGTAAAAACGGGCTATTACCTGTATCAGGATCGCATCACGCTGCAGGGTCAAGATGTGCAGACCGGTCAGGTCGAATTACCGCCGGGTGAGCCTTATCATGATGAATTTTTCGGCGACGTCACCATCTATACCACCCCGCTGTCGGTTAATATTCCGCTCAGCCAGTATCAGACCGGAGCACAACTGACCATACAGTATCAGGGCTGCGCCAAGGCTGGCTTCTGTTACCCACCTGAGACCCGGGTGATCGAGGTTAACCATTTTACAGACAGCAGCACGCCAGCATCGACCAAGCCCCCGGAGGTGAAAGCAGCAGCACTGACGCCGCCAACATCGTTGCCGACCTCACCTCAGGACTCACTGGCCTCGCAACTGGCCGCGGCATGGTGGACACCGCTGCTGTTTTTACTGCTCGGCATCGGTCTCGCGTTCACCCCGTGTGTGCTGCCGATGTATCCGATCCTGACCAGTATCGTTCTGGGTGGTAAGCCGTTGTCACAACGCCGCACCCTGTTGCTCAGCCTGGTCTATGTGCAAGGAATGGCACTGACTTATACCCTGCTCGGTTTGGTCGTCGCCCAGGCGGGTTTACAGTTTCAGGCCGCGCTGCAGCATCCGTATGTATTAATCGGCCTGAGTCTGTTATTTGTCGTGCTGGCGCTGTCGATGTTCGGGCTCTACACCATCCAATTACCCGGCAAAGTTCAGACCTGGCTGGCTGACCTGAGTAATCAGCAACAAGGTGGCAGCCTGGCTGGCGTGTTTGCCATGGGGGCGATATCCGGTCTGGTTTGCTCACCCTGCACCACCGCGCCGCTTTCCGGAGCCTTGTTGTACGTGGCCCAAAGTGGCGATTTGCTGACTGGCGGGATTGCTTTGTACGCGCTGGCGCTCGGCATGGGGATCCCGCTGATTCTGGTCGCGATGTTCGGTAACCGCCTGCTGCCAAGAGGCGGCGCCTGGATGGATCGAGTCAAAACCCTGTTTGGTTTCATTCTGCTCGCCGCTCCGGTTTTCCTGCTGGAGCGTCTGCTGCCGGAGAGCTGGTCCACTATTTTATGGTCAGCACTGGGACTGGCCGCTTTCGGCTGGCTGTACCATGTCAAAAACAGCCTGCCGTTTGCCGGCTGGAAACAGAGCCTGCTCGGCATCATTGCCATTCTTGGCTTGCTGGCCTCAGCTCAGCCAGCCCTGAACCACTGGTTTATGCCCGGCACTGCCCAGCTGCAAAACACGCCACAGATTGAGTTCACCCGCATAGCCGATGTCTCCGATCTCAATCAGCAACTAGCGACAGCACGCGCGCAAGGTAAAGCAGTCATGCTCGACTTCTACGCTGACTGGTGTGTGGCGTGTAAAGAGTTCGAGAAGTACACCTTCCACCAGCCAGATGTCGAGCAGAAACTGAGTAACTTCGTGCTGTTGCAAGCGGATGTGACCCGCAACCAGCCACAGGATATCGAACTGCTGCGTCAGTTGCAGGTACTCGGCCTGCCAACCATCGCGTTCTGGGATGCGCAGGGGCAGCCACTCGACTCAGCCCGTATCACCGGCTTCCTTCCCGCAGCAGAGTTCCTCACCCATCTGCAGCAGCATAAGCTGTAACCAAGATCTAAGCGGTCGTCTCTGCAGCCAGATATTTTAGCCGGCAAACTAAGCGGCTGAAATATCTGGTGGCTGTTGCGGCTTATGGCGCTAATACAACCAGACTGCACCGCTGTTGCGATACTGAACCCGCGCATAGTGTGCGCCGGGCAGCTCACCCTCCGGCACTCATCCCTGCCTCTCAACCTTCAATATGTGCTTAAACTCACTACAACTCATCCCACACTTCGTGATTTTTGCTCCAGGTTGCGATTTTTTCTGGCACCAAATTATCTTTGCCAAACTGACTCACACTTTGTAGACCCCGCCAGCATCTAGCATGACGACTGAATAAATCCCGGTATGGGCCGGATAAATCATAATAATCAGGAGTCAACCACGTGAACAAACCTACTCTGCCTCATTCGGTAATCTGGCAGGCGATGCTGCCGGTTATCGCCGCCGGAGTTCTGGCCGGCTGTAATTCTTCGTCTGACCCACAAGCAAAGAGCCCTACCCAGACGGTCACCGTGTATTATAAAGCCAGTGATACGGTGACGACGTTCAGTACCGACAGTAACGCCTACCAGAACGCCAGCCTGTATGTCTGGAACGATGACAACTGCAATGCCTTTGCCGGCGATACCGGCATGGCATCAGACTGGGCTCAGGGCTTAGCCCCTGATGGTATCGACAGTCAATTCGGTGCGTACTGGCAGCTCCCTGTCAATCAGGATGCCACCCAGTGTGTCAACTTCATTCCGCGCGTGGACGGCAATAAAGTCCTCGGCGAATATGATGCCAAAATCGATCTGACCCAACTCGGCACCGACAACCAGGTTTATACTCAGCAAAATGTCGCGGCTGTCTATCCGGAGTTAATCCCGCTGAATGACCTGCCCGCCGATACCACCCGCATTTATCTGCACAGTGAAGACGGCGACAGCGATAGCTTTACCCTGCATGTCTGGAATGAAGGTGAATGCACCAGCTATGCTGACACTAATACGACCTGGCCGGGTTTGGCTCCCACCGGCTTCAGCCCGACCTATGGAGCCTATTGGGATTTGCCCACCAACAGCAACAACAACTGCATCAATATCATCCCCAACAGTCATAGCAACGGCGATTACCAGACGGCCAATCTGAGTTTCGATTTTGCTCAGCAGGGCGCGATAGGTCCGATCGGATTTGTGTTTAAGGGTACCGACAAAGTTTATTATCAGCCTCTCGCCCGGTTACCTCAGACCCAGGTCGAATTGAGCGGCGCCAGTGCCATTTTTGCCGACGCGAATACCTTGCTGGTCGCATCGGCTGAGGCAACCTCCGTGGCCTTGTATTACTCAGCAGACGCCAGTATGAGCTTTGACGGCAACAGTAAAACGGTGCGTGATTTTGATGCCGTGGTCCGCTCTGCTCAAACTGCCAGTGACGGCTGGCAGAGCAGCAAACCCCACCTGGCCGGCGAGTTTCACGCCTTTCACTTTGACTTTGCTGATGCCTCGCTCGATCTGAAAACCCTGCTTAAAGGCCAGCTATGGCTGGTAGCCAGCGACAGCAGTGGTGTGATAGCCGCAACCGAAGTGCAGCCGGCCAGTGCCCTGGATGCACTCTATGCCGATGCCGCCAGTCAGCTTGAGTACGGTGCTGTCGTCAACGGCAATAGCACCAGTTTCCGCCTCTGGGCACCAACTGCGCAGTCGATAGAACTGATGGCCTATAACGCCGATAAGCAGTTGCAGGCGACGCTGGCGATGAACTGGGATGGGGCCTCAGGCAGCTGGTTTATTAACGATACCAGTCTGGGCCATGGTGATTTCTATCGTTACCGGGTCAAGGTCTACCATCCGGTGACCGATCAGGTCGAGGAGTACGAGGTGACCGACCCCTACTCACACAGCCTGGCGCTCAACTCGCAATACAGTCAGGTGGTTAACTTAGACAGTGCCGATGTTACCCCCAGCGACTGGACAACGCTCATGGCTCCTCACTCACAAAGTAATCCGGCCCAATTTGTGTTGTATGAAGTGCACGTGCGTGATTTTTCCTCTTCAGATACCAGCATGCCAGCCCAGTATCGCGGCAAGTTCAGCGCATTTACCCAGAGTGATTCCGTCTCCGTGAGCCACCTCAAAGCGCTGGCGGATGCGGGGATCACCCATCTGCATCTGCTGCCGGTCTTCGATATTGCCACCATTAACGAAGACCCGGATCAAGTGGCCGATATCGACCAGCCATTCAGTAAGCTGTGCCAACTGCAGTCAAGTGTCAGCGCCGACAGCGAATTGGGCGCTTACTGTAGCAGTAATGACACCCTGGCCGAGGTGTTCAGCGCTTTGCAAAGCGATGACAAGCAGACGCAGGCCGTGCAGCGCCTCAATGCCCTGGTGCGAGATGTCGACAGTTTTAACTGGGGCTACGATCCTTACCACTACACCGTACCGGAAGGCTCATATTCCAGCGCTCCCGACGGACTGGCCCGCATCCGCGAATTCCGCGCGATGATCATGGCGATCAAACAGGATATCGGCCTGAATGTGGTGATGGATGTGGTGTATAACCATACCAATGAAGCGGGCGTGTCCTCCAAATCGGTGCTCGACCGGATCGTGCCCTGGTATTATCAGCGCCTGAATGAGTTCTCGGGCCAGGTAGAAAACTCGACCTGCTGTTCCAACACCGCACCGGAAAACCGCATGTTTGCCAAACTGATTGATGACTCGATCACTACCTGGGTGCGCGACTACAAAATTGACGCTTTCCGCTGGGATTTGATGGGCCATCATCCGCTGACGCAAATCCAGCATACGCTGCAAGCCGCCCAGACGATTAATCCGGATGTCTACTTCTATGGTGAAGGCTGGAACTTTGGTGAAGTGGCCGATGACCGCATGTTTGTCCAGGCCAGCCAGGCTCATCTGGGCGGCACAGGTATCGGCTCATTCTCTGATCGCCTGCGTGATGCCGTGCGTGGTGGTGGCCCATTCGACAGCCAGCAAGCGCTGCGCGCCAATCAGGGTTTTGGTAACGGTATCTACGTACAACCGAATGAGCTGGCCGCGAGCGATAATTTAGCCACTGCACTACATCTTGCCGATTTGGTCCGGCTTGGCATGGCGGGTAACCTGAAAGCATTCACCTTTACTGACAGCCAGGATCACCCGATCACAGGGGCCGAACTGGACTATAACGGCCAGGCCGCCGGTTATGCCGAAGATGCGTGGGAGATTCAGAACTATGTCTCCAAACACGACAACCAGACCTTATGGGACAACAACCAATACAAAATCGACTACGCCGCGTCTGCTGACACCCGGGTACGAATGCAGGCTGTCAGCCTCTCTTCAGCCATGCTTGGCCAGGGTGTACCGTTTATTCACATGGGCAGTGAACTGCTGCGTTCCAAGTCGATGCAACGCGACTCGTACGATTCCGGCGACTGGTTCAACCGGGTTGATTTCAGTATGCAAGGCAATAACTGGGATGTCGGTCTGCCGCGCGCCGATAAAGACGGTGACAACTGGACTGTCATCCAGCAAGTGATCAACGGTGCCGGTGCGGCGGCCAAACCGGGCAGCGCACAAATCAGTGCCATGAAGCAGTACTTCACCGAGCTGACGCAATTACGCGCGTCTTCGGGACTACTGACGCTGGGTAAGGGCAGTGAAATCCTGCGCCGGGTGACATTCCACAATACCGGCAGTGCACAGATCCCCGGCCTTATCGTGATGAAGCTCGATAACAGTGGCGCGCTGTACGATGCCAATATCGATGCCGGACGCCAGGGCCTGATCGTGGTACTGAACGCGTCACCGGATGCAGTGACGGATTTTGCCGGCGTGGACGCCAGTGGCTACCAGCTGCACAGCATCCAGCAACAAGCCGGCAGCGCCTCACTGGGTTTTGGCGCCAGCATCAGCGCGGGCAAGTTGTCGGTACCGGCCTGGTCAGTCGCTGTGTTTGAAGCGCCGCTCACCAACTGATGGTCTCTGACTGGCGAGCGTAAAGCAGCGCCGGACGTACGACTCGACGTCCGGCGCTTTTCTGTTGCAATAGTCTGCCCCAAAATAGGGATATAGTTCAGACTTTTAGCGTGTGAAGATTGTCCATATTTTCAAAGCAGACAATAATTTATTCAACTTATTTGTTAAAAGTGCGCACACTCATGGACTCTACCTACACCATCATCATCGCCGATGATCATCCGTTATTTCGTAATGCCCTGTTCCAGTCGGTTCATATGGCGGTCAGCGGGGCCAACCTGCTGGAAGCGGATTCTCATGATGCGCTGCTGACGCTGCTGGAAAAAGAGCCGGAACCGGATTTGCTGCTGTTGGATCTGAAAATGCCGGGCGCAAACGGGATGTCCGGGCTTATCCACCTGCGCGCAGCATATCCGGAATTGCCGATCGTGGTGGTCTCAGCCAGTGAAGATGCGCCTGTGGTCTCGCAGGCCAAATCGCACGGCGCGTTTGGTTTTATTCCTAAATCGAGTGATATGCGCACGCTGATCAGTGCCATTAACCAGGTACTGGGCGGAGAACCCTATTTTCCGCAAGGTCTGGTGACCGACAGCAGCAGCTACAATGACTTAGCAGAAAAGATTGCCACTCTGACACCGCAGCAGTACAAGGTACTGGGCATGCTGTCCGATGGCCTGCTCAATAAGCAGATCGCCTATGAACTCAATGTCTCGGAAGCGACCATCAAAGCGCATATGACGGCCATCTTCCGTAAACTCGGAGTGAAAAACCGCACTCAGGCGGTGATTTTGCTCAACGAGTTGAACGCGTAATCTTACTCCCCCGGCTTCGTTTCCTCATCATCCGGCGGCAGACGTAAGCCCACTTTCGTTACTTTCCAGTCCACCACATCGGCCACGACCCAGTACAGCCCCTGCCATTCAAAATGGTCACCGAGTACCGGGGTGGCACCAAGGTGCTCACCAACGAGATCGCGCAATGTTTTGCCTTCAATCCCCTCACCCAGATCCAGACCGTACAGCATGGCGACATCCGACAGTCTTGCCTCGATGTCCAGGAAGAAGTCACCGAAGAAACGCGCCAGCGACTCTTTGTGCGGCGCTTCACTGAACAGACGGCTGAGCGCTTCCAGATCTTTATCCTGCGCCAGCACACACAGGGTGTCCCCTTCCTGCAACTGGGTACTCCCGGACGGATGGAACAGCTGTTTATCGCGAAATACGGCGGCAATCCGCGTCCCTTCAGGCATAAACAGATTACGCAGCGGTTCGCCGATACACCATTTGTCCTCTTTCAGGGTATAGATCAGAAGCTCCCATTCACTGGTCGGGAACACTTCAACGCCAGTGCGCGAAATCGGCTCAGGTTTGGGTGGCAACTCCACTTTGGCCAGTGCCATCGCTTTGGTCAGCGTGCCGCCCTGCACTATCAGCGAGACCATCACCACGAAGAATGCCAGGTTAAAATAGAGCTGAGCTCCGGGCAGGCCCGCCATCATCGGGAAGACCGCCAGAATGATAGGCACCGCGCCGCGCAGGCCGACCCAGGAAATGAACCATTTTTCCCGGGCGGTAAAACTGCGAAACGGCAGTAAACCAATCCAGACCGAAATCGGACGCGCAAACAGAATCATACCAAATGCCAGTGCCAGCCCCGGCAAGGCAATCGTGACCAGATTGGACGGCGTCACCAGCAGGCCAAGCACTAGGAACATGCTGATTTGGGCCAGCCAGGTCATGCCATCGAGCACGTTAAGAATCGAATGGCGACTACGGGTCGGACGGTTACCTATCAGCAGACCGACCAGATAAATCGACAAAATACCGCTGCCGCCGAGCGCATTCGACAACGCAAAAATGATCAGACCGCCGCTGACGGTTAAAATCGAGTACAGGCCTTCCGGCAGCTGATTGCGGTTAATCAGCTTCCACAGCAACCAGCCGCCAATCAACCCCAGCGCCGCACCGATACCAAATTGCTGAATAAAACTCAGCGCGAGGAAGCCGATACTGAGTTCACTGCCGCTGCTGGAGAGCACCGCAATCATGGTAACCGTCAGAAAGACCGCCATCGGGTCGTTAGTACCGGACTCAATTTCCAGTGTCGAGCCGACCCGTTCATTGAGGCTGCGCCCTTTAAGCAGAGAAAATACCGCCGCTGCATCCGTCGAGCCAACAATCGCGCCGACCAGAATGCCCTGCATTAAATCAAGGTCAAACAACCAGGTTGCCATCAACCCGGTCAGTGCGGTAGTGATGGCCACCCCGATGGTCGCCAGGGAGACCGAGGGCCAGAAAGCGACCCGGAAACTGGCCACCCGGGTACGCATCCCGCCATCGAGCAGGATCACCGCCAGGGCCAGGTTACTGACCAGATACGCGACCGGATAATTATCAAACAGAATACCACCGACACCGTCTTCACCGGCCAGCATGCCCACGGCGAGAAACACCAGCAGAATGGGAATGCCCAGTTTGGATGAGACCGGACTCAGCAACACACTGAGCGCGATCAGCAGTGCACCGACCAAAAAAAAACTGTTGATGGTAATTGCGTCCACTGTCACTCCCTCTGCTTACTGAAACCTAACAACGCACCGCTCGGTCACGGCTTATCTATTGTGCACGAAAACCGCCGCTTGTGACGAAAAGTTTGTGTAAACAAATACCTCGCGGCCTGATCGGCGGCAAGCACGCTGCCACACCGGCACCTCATACAAACTGGTCTAACCACTAATCTCATTTTATGCCGAATTAGACCTTTGGCTAATTTAACACAACATTAACAATGCACCATCCCAGTGCTACTGAGCTAATCCCCTCATTTAACACCATAAGCCGTGGTATGAGTCACGACTAAAGTTGCACAGATCCCTTGCCTTTTCGCTGCTACATTAAAAACCGTAACATTACATTAACATCACATCTACTCAGACAGCTACGGAAGGAGAAGGCTATGTCGTTCGAATCCACAGAACACGCTCAAGCCTACTGGAAGGAAAACTTGAGAATAATGGGATCGCTGCTGGCGATCTGGTTCATTGTTTCTTACGGTGCCGGCGTTTTATTCGTCGATGCACTCAACACAATCCATCTTGGCGGCTTCAAACTGGGATTCTGGTTTGCTCAACAAGGTTCGATCTACACCTTTGTCGCACTGATTTTCATCTATGTCGCACGCATGAACGCGTTAGACAAGAAGTATAACGTACAGGAAGACTAAGAGGTTTCGCACATGGATATTCAAACTTGGACGTTTTTATTGGTTGGCCTGTCATTCGCCCTGTATATCGGTATCGCGATTTGGGCCCGCGCCGGATCAACCAGCGAGTTTTATGTGGCGGGCGGCGGTGTTCACCCGGTAGCGAACGGTATGGCGACCGCGGCGGACTGGATGTCGGCAGCATCGTTTATTTCTATGGCGGGTATCATCTCGTTCATCGGTTACGATGGTGCGGTTTATCTGATGGGGTGGACCGGTGGTTACGTGCTGCTGGCACTCTGCCTGGCTCCTTATCTGCGTAAATTCGGCCAGTTTACGGTACCGGATTTCATCGGCGAACGTTACTACTCCAAAACCGCGCGTATGGTTGCGGTGTTCTGTGCCATCTTCGTCTCATTCACTTACGTGGCGGGTCAGATGCGTGGTGTGGGCGTGGTGTTCTCGCGCTTTTTGGAAGTCGACATCAACATCGGTATCGTGATTGGTATGGCCATCGTGTTCTTTTACGCTGTACTTGGCGGCATGAAAGGTATCACTTACACCCAGGTGGCACAGTTCTGTGTCCTCATTTTCGCCTTCCTGGTTCCGGCTATCTTTACCTCTATCATGATGACAGGTAACCCGCTGCCACAAATTGGTATGGGTTCAACCTCCGTCGACTCAGACGTTTATCTGCTCGATAAACTGGACGGCCTGACCCAGGAACTCGGCTTTACCGCGTATACCGAAGGCAATAAGAGTATGGTCGACGTGTTCTTTATCTGTGCGGCACTGATGGTCGGTACTGCAGGTCTGCCACACGTTATCATCCGCTTCTTTACCGTACCAAAAGTACGTGACGCGCGTATCTCTGCCGGTTGGGCACTGCTGTTTATCTCGCTGCTGTACACCACAGCACCTGCGGTCGCGGCGTTTGCCCGCGTCAACATGATCGACACCATTAACGGTCCGGATATGCAGGGGGTTGCCGCTGCGCAGGCTCCAAGCTGGTATAAGAACTGGGAAAGCACAGGCCTGGTCAGTTGGGAAGATAAAAACGGCGATGGCAAAATGTTCTACTCCGGTGACGAGCGCAACGAGATGAACATCAACCAAGATATTATCGTACTGGCCTCTCCTGAGCTGGCGAAACTGCCAAACTGGGTTGTGGGTCTGCTGGCAGCGGGTGGCCTGGCGGCTGCACTGTCAACCGCAGCGGGTCTGCTGCTGGTGATCTCAACCTCAATTTCCCATGACTTGCTGAAAAAAGGCTTCAAACCGAATATGACCGACAAACAGGAACTGCTGGCCGCGCGTGGCGCGGCGGTCGTGGCGATTGTTGCCGCCGGTTATCTCGGCATCAACCCTCCGGGCTTTGTGGCTCAGGTGGTGGCCTTCGCCTTCGGTCTGGCAGCGGCTTCCTTCTTCCCGGCCATTATCCTCGGCATCTTCTATAAGAAGATGAACAAAGAGGGCGCGATTGCGGGTATGGTAGCGGGTATTGCCTTTACGGCGGCGTACATCATCTACTTCAAGTTCATTAACCCGGCAGCCAGCACTCCGGACAACTGGTTCTTCGGTATCAGTCCTGAAGGTATCGGTACTCTGGGTATGTGTCTGAACTTTGTGGTCTCGATTGTGGTGAATAAATTCACCGCAGAAGTACCGACCGAAGTACAGGACATGGTGGAATCGATCCGCTTCCCTAAAGGTGCTGGCGAGGCACACTCGCACTAAGCTGAGCTAAGCTCAGCAAAGCAAAGCAAAGCAAAGCAAAGCAAAAAAATAGCCGTGAACAAAAAGCCCGGGTCTGAACTGACCCGGGCTTTTTCATTTGTATTGTCTCGTCCTGAAATGTGTTTACACATTGAGGACGAATTATGACTCGCCGCTTTATTTGCAACCTGTTTACTTGCCAACCGCTTCGATTACGAGCACTGCTGCAGCGCCGACGTTTGCGGCTCATTCAACCTGGTCAGCTTCGCGACCAGGTAGTTGAGCAGCACACCGTACATCGGCACAAACAGGCCCAGACTGATGATCAGCTTAAAGCTGTAATCAACCAGGGCAATTTCACTCCAGTGTTCGGCCATAAACGGATCCGGACTGTGATAAAACGCAATCGCGAAAAATGCCAGCGTATCGAGCGCATTACCGAACAAGGTAGAGGCTGTCGGCGCGACCCACCACTGCTTCATCTGACGCAGGCGGTTAAACACCTGCACATCCAGCATCTGGCCGAACAGATAGGCCATAAAGCTGGCCATCGCAATCCGGGCCACAAACAGGTTAAATTCACCCAGTGGCGCCAGGCCCTGAAACTGACCCTGATAAAAAATCACCGATAACAGGTAGGACACCGCCAGCGATGGCACCATGACCAGAAAGATGATACGCCTTGCCAGCGCCGGACCATAAATCCGCACGGTCAGGTCTGTGGCGAGAAAAATAAACGGAAAGGTAAACGCGCCCCAGGTGGTATGAAAACCAAACAGGGTAAACGGGATCTGGACCAGATAGTTACTGGACGCAATAATGATCAAATGAAACAGGACCAGAACGGTCAGGGCTTTGCGCTGTTGCGCCGACGAAAACGGACTCATATTGTACCTTTTTGGTTTGGTTTGGGGGCGAGGGAACCCAAATGGAAAACGCTGTTTCCTGATAAATTATCGTATCGGACGGCGAAAAATCAGCCAATCGCGACGGGGCGGCGATTATACCGCAATCCGCTTGTGCCGCAAGAGGCTGGCGGATGATCAATATCGCCGCCGCGCGCCGAGTCGGCAGCGTCCGCAACCAACTCGGCATGGATCAGCGCAGATGACCTTTTGCTTGAGAAGATCCTGAAGATCGTGCTAATCTTCGCCTCCATTTTTCTGACCTAAATTCAGCCTCTCAATGAGATGAACGCGGTCAGAACTGCTTTCAGGCTGCCCAACCGCCAGGTTGAGCACACGATCCCAACCAAAGTGGAACCGAACTAATGGGCAAAGGTACTCTCTATATTGTTTCTGCACCGAGTGGCGCAGGAAAATCGAGCTTGATCTCAGCATTGTTGGAACGTAACCCGACCTATGCGATGAAAGTCTCGGTCTCGCACACCACACGCGGCATGCGCCCGGGTGAACAAGATGGCGTACATTACCACTTCGTACAGAAAGAGCACTTTGAAGAGCTGATCGGCAAAGGCGAATTTCTAGAGTATGCCGAAGTGTTCGGTAACTATTACGGTACCTCACGGGTATGGATTGAAGAGACCCTGAATAAAGGTATCGATGTGTTCCTTGACATCGACTGGCAGGGTGCACGTCAGATCCGTACCCAGATGCCCCACAGCAAAAGTATCTTTATTCTGCCGCCGTCCAAAGAAGAGCTGGAGCGCCGTCTCAACGCTCGCGGCCAGGACAGCGAAGCGGTGATTGCCAAGCGCATGAGCGAAGCCCGGTCGGAAATCTCCCACTACGGCGAGTACGACTATGTCATCATCAACGATGATTTCGATGTCGCGCTGATTGACTTTAAAGCCATCATCCGTGCGGAAAGATTGAAGCAGGATAAACAAGCTGCTAAATATAGCGCTATGCTGTCTGAGCTTCTGGCGGAGTAATCCCGCCTCGCCTTAATCTGCGGTGGTTGCGCCGCAGATAAGGATTAATGAATTTGCCAGCCTGTCGCTAGTATCTCACAGCGTTAGGTTGTATACTTTCTCGTCATTCAACATTTTAGTTAACTATTTGGAGTTCTCATGGCACGCGTAACTGTTCAAGACGCTGTTGAAAAAGTTGGTAACCGTTTCGACTTGGTTCTGATTGCGGCTCGCCGCGCTCGTCAAATGCAAACTGGCGGTAAAGACTCTCTGGTGCCGGAAGAGAACGATAAGCCAACGGTTATCGCTCTGCGCGAAATCGAAGAAGGTCTTATCACTAAAGATGTGCTAGACGCGCGTGAACGCCAAGAGCAGCAAGAGCAAGAAGCGGCAGAATTGGCAGCGGTAAGCAGCATCGTGCACAACCGTTAATTCTGCCTCAGGAATTAATCAACACTCGGGCCTGAAATTTGTATCTATTCGATAGCCTCAAAGATGTTGCCCAGGAATATCTCTCAGAGCCTCAAATTGAGGCTCTGCGCCAATCTTATGTCGTGGCAAGAGATGCCCATGAAGGGCAAACCCGCTCCAGCGGTGAACCTTACATTATCCATCCCGTTGCCGTAGCCCGCATCCTGGCCGAAATGCGCCTGGATCTGGAAACTCTGCAAGCCGCTCTCCTGCATGATGTCATCGAAGACTGTGATGTCACCAAAGAAGATTTGGAGCAGCAGTTTGGTCAGGCAGTCGCAGAACTGGTTGATGGCGTATCCAAACTGGATAAACTCAAATTCCGCGATCGCAAAGAGGCTCAGGCCGAAAACTTCCGCAAAATGGTTCTCGCCATGGTGCAGGACATCCGCGTTATTCTGATCAAGCTCTCTGACCGTACCCACAACATGCGCACCTTAGGTGCCCTGCGTCCGGATAAGAAACGTCGTATCGCGCGCGAAACGCTGGAAATTTACGCCCCGCTCGCCCACCGTCTCGGTATTCACAACATCAAAACCGAGCTCGAAGAACTCGGCTTTGAAGCCTTATATCCTAACCGCTACCGCGTGTTAAAAGAGGTGGTTAAAGCGGCGCGCGGTAACCGTAAAGAGATGATTCAGCGCATCCACAACGAAATCGAAGATCGTCTGCAGGAAGTCGGACTGCCGGCACGTGTGCTCGGGCGCGAGAAAAACCTGTTCTCCATCTACAACAAGATGAAAACCAAAGAACAGCGTTTTCATACCATCATGGATATTTACGCCTTCCGCGTGATTGTCGATAGCGCCGATACCTGTTATCGCGTGCTCGGTCAGGTACACGGCCTGTACAAGCCACGTCCGGGGCGGATGAAAGATTACATCGCAGTACCTAAAGCCAACGGCTATCAGTCGATCCACACCTCTATGGTCGGCCCGCACGGCGTGCCGGTCGAGGTGCAGATCCGTACCGAAGACATGGACCAGATGGCGGACAAAGGTGTGGCGGCACACTGGTCTTACAAAGCCAACGGCGAACGTGGCGGAACCACGGCACAAATTAAAGCGCAGCGCTGGATGCAAAGCCTGCTTGAGCTGCAGCAAAGTGCCGGTAACTCCTTTGAATTCATTGAAAACGTGAAATCGGATCTGTTCCCAGACGAGATTTACGTCTTCACACCGAAAGGCCGCATTGTCGAATTACCCGTCGGCGCGACCGCGGTCGATTTTGCCTATGCCGTCCATACCGATGTGGGTAACACCTGTGTCGGCGCCCGCGTCGATCGCACGCCTTACCCGCTGAGTAAATCTCTCAAGAACGGCCAGACGGTTGAGATCATCAGTGCACCGGGCGCGCGTCCGAATGCAGCCTGGCTCAACTATGTCGTGACCTCACGTGCACGCACCAAGATTCGTCAGGTACTGAAAACCATGCGCCGTGAAGAGTCGATTTCACTCGGTCGTCGTCTGCTCAACCATGCGCTGGGTGGCCCGTCACTGAGCGACATCGGCCAGGAAAGCCTCACTCAGGTGCTGAGCGATCTCAAGATCGCCAGCGAGAACGATCTGCTGGCTGCAATTGGTCTGGGTGAGCTGATGAGCATAGTCATTGCACGTCGTTTACTTGGCGATGCAGAAGCTCTGACCGCGACCAGCAGCAATGACGGTAAGCCGAAGAAGAAACTGCCAATCCGCGGTGCGGATGGCATTCTGCTGACCTTTGCCAACTGTTGTCATCCGATCCCGGACGATTCAATCATTGCCCATGTCTCCCCGGGTCGTGGTCTGGTTGTGCACCGTGAAACCTGTCCGAACGTGCGTGGTTACCAGCGTGAACCGGACAAGTACATGGCGGTGGAATGGACCCGAGACTACGATCAGGAGTTCATTGCCGAACTGAAAGTCGACATGCAGAACCGTCAGGGCGCTCTGGCAGAACTGACCAATGTGATCTCGAAGACCGGCTCGAACATTCATGGTCTGTCGACCGAAGAACGCGATGGCCGCCTCTATACAGTGACTGTGTTGCTGACCACCAAAGACCGTGTTCATCTGGCTGGCATCATGCGTAAGATCCGCACTATGCCGTACACCCTCAAGGTACGCCGCAGAAAACACTAACTCCCGCTGCCTGATAATGCCGCGCGTCTGCGCAGTGCTTGCAGCAAGGGAAATCATGCCCTTGATAGGCCAACCTATCAGGGGCATTTTTATTCATATGGCCCGCCCGGAGGAAACGGCCATACTATTAACTGAAGAATCCGAACATGAACTCAGAGCGTTACTCCCGCATTCAGCAAGTACTGAAAGCACGCCAGACCGATTTGACGGTCTGCCTGGAAGAAGTCCACAAACCGAACAATGTCTCCGCCGTGATCCGCACCGCAGACGCGGTCGGCCTGCATAAAATCCATGCGGTGTGGCCCAATGAGCAGATGCGTACTCTCGGCCACACCTCGGCCGGTGCACGTAACTGGGTCGAAGTGGAAACTCACGACACTACGCTGGAAGCCATTCAACATCTTAAAGCACAGGGCATGCAAGTGCTGGTCACTCATCTGTCGGATCAGGCGGTCGATTTTCGCAGTATCGATTACACCAAGCCAACCGCTATCATCCTCGGCAGTGAAAAAGTCGGTATTTCCAAGCAGGCCCTGGCATTAGCGGATCAGGATATCGTCATCCCTATGGTCGGCATGGTGCAGTCACTCAATGTATCGGTGGCCGGTGCGCTGATCCTGTATGAAGCACAGCGCCAGCGTCAGGACGCCGGCATGTATCAGCGCGATGCCAGCCCATTACCGGATGAAACGATTCAGCGCATCCTGTTCGAACGTGGTCACCCAGTGCTGGCTAAAGTGGCCAAGCGTAAAGGTCTGGCCTACCCGCAACTGGATGATGAAGGGCAAATCGTTGCAGACCAAGACTGGTGGAAGGCGATGCAGAGCGCGTAATTGCGCGCTGTTCACTAATTGCCCCTGTACAAATAGACAGTCCAATGGTTGAATAGTTAACTCGTCAATGAGTATCTGGTTGAATTTATGTCGCAGCTTCTTTCCGCAATTCCGTTAAACTCACTCTCCGGAGTGGGCGCTAAAGTGGCCGAAAAACTGGAAAAAATCGGGCTGAGCAGTGTCCAGGATCTGCTGTTCCATCTGCCGCTGCGCTATGAAGACCGTACCCGGGTCTATCCCATCGTTAAACTGCACCCTGGCTTGTGGGCTGCGGTACAGGGCAAAGTGATGGCGGTCGATACCCTGTTCGGGCGGCGTAAAATGCTGACGGTCAAAATCAGCGACGGCAACGGCTCACTGACGCTGCGTTTTTTCAACTTCACTGCCGGGATGAAAAACAATTTCGCCGAAGGTAAGTTAGTGCATGCTTACGGGGAAATTAAGCGTGGCAATGGCGGGTTAGAAATTATCCACCCCGATTACAAATTCTTTGCCCCGGCACAAAACCCAGATAGCGAACCCAATCTGACCCCGGTCTACCCGGCGACTGACGGCCTGCGCCAGCTCACGTTGCGTAATCTGACCGACCAGGCTCTGGCCCTGCTCGACAAAGCCGCCGTGCAGGAATTACTGCCTGCCGGACTGTATGATCATCAAACCACGTTAGCCGAAGCGCTGCATACGATTCACCGTCCGCCGGCCGATATTGACCTCAGCCTGTTTGATGAAGGCCGCCATCCGGCC
Organism: Vibrio sp. H11; assembly: GCF_004804295.1. Lineage (NCBI taxonomy): Bacteria > Pseudomonadati > Pseudomonadota > Gammaproteobacteria > Vibrionales > Vibrionaceae > Vibrio > Vibrio sp. H11. The sequence continues at coordinate 214,057 of NZ_SSHN01000006.1, forward strand.
CAGATCCGCCTGGTAATGGAAGAGCTGCTGGCGCAGAACCTGTCGATGCTGGCGGTGCGCAGTAAAGGCCAGCAAGATAGCGCCCTGCCGCTGCCAGTAGCGGATACGCTCAAACAGCAGCTGCTCGCCCAGCTACCGTTTACTCCGACCAATGCCCAGGCCCGGGTGGTGAGCGAGATCGAAGCCGATCTGGCTAAACCCCACCCGATGATGCGCCTGGTGCAGGGCGATGTCGGCTCAGGCAAAACCCTGGTTGCGGCTCTGGCTGCGGTGCGGGCGATTGAGCACGGCTGTCAGGTCGCTCTGATGGCCCCGACTGAGCTGCTGGCCGAGCAGCACGCGCTCAACTTTGCCAACTGGTTTGAAAGTATGGGCATCAAAGTCGGCTGGCTGGCGGGCAAACTGAAAGGTAAAACCAAACAGGCCGAGCTGGAGCGCATAGCCAGCGGTGAAGTCAAAATGGTAGTAGGTACTCACGCCCTGTTTCAGGAACACGTGGTGTTCGATAATCTGGCTCTGGTGATCATCGATGAGCAGCACCGTTTTGGCGTCCACCAGCGTCTCGAACTGCGCGAAAAAGGTGCCCGTCAGGGCAGCTATCCACATCAGCTGATCATGACGGCTACCCCGATTCCGCGTACCCTGGCCATGACCGCCTACGCCGACCTGGAAACCTCGATTATCGACGAGCTGCCACCCGGCCGCACGCCGATTCAGACCGTCGCCATTCCCGATACCAAGCGCGATGACATCATCGAACGGGTGCGCCATGCCTGCCTGACCGAAGGCAAGCAGGCCTACTGGGTATGTACCCTGATTGACGAGTCGGAAGTGCTGGAAGCCCAGGCTGCAGCGGATACCGCCGAAGATCTGCAGCGCAAGCTGCCAGACGTCAAAATCGGCCTGGTACACGGGCGGATGAAACCGGCCGAGAAACAGGCGGTGATGCAGGCATTCAAAGACAACCAGCTCCATTTGCTGGTTGCGACCACTGTGATTGAAGTCGGGGTGGATGTACCGAACTCCAGCCTGATGATCATTGAAAATCCGGAGCGGCTGGGCCTGGCTCAGTTGCACCAATTACGCGGCCGGGTTGGACGCGGCTCTGTCGCCAGCCACTGTGTGCTGCTCTATCACGCTCCGCTCTCCAAGACCGCGCAAAAGCGCCTCGCCGTGCTGCGTGAAAGTAATGACGGTTTTATCATTGCCCAGCGCGATCTGGAAATTCGTGGTCCGGGTGAACTGCTCGGTACCAAGCAGACCGGCATGGCCGATTTCAAAATTGCCGATCTGGTTCGCGATCAGAGCCTTATTCCTGAAGTTCAGCGCATTGCGCGCCACATTCACGACCAATACCCCGAGCACGCCAGTGCGATTATTGAGCGCTGGCTCGGCGAGCGCGACGTCTACGCCAAAGCATAAGTCAAAGCATAAACAGCGCCGAACAGGCGCCGTTTGAGCGAGAACAACGGCTCTTCCCACTCCTACAGCAATCGTTTGCTTTCATGGTCAAACGTTTTATAATCGCCGCCCAAAACGAGTAAACGCAAACGTTTACCTTTATACCCGGTGCGCCAAGCGGCTCGGCCGCCATTGGCGTAGCGGGTAGAACTCCAGAACCGGACCTGATTAACAGCAATCACAGAGATGTTCCGTGTTCCGCTTTACGTGCCCATTCAGCGCATACACAAAGTGCATTTACAATTTAGGAAACTGCCATGACAACCCAACACGCTGCGCGTCCATCCGAGCTGGTTTATCAGCTCAATGATCGCCCACCTTTACCGCATACGATTTTTGCCGCCCTGCAACACCTGCTGGCCATGTTCGTTGCCGTGATCACGCCATCACTGATCATCTGCCAGTCTCTCGGCGTACCTGCCGATCAGACCAACACCATCATCAGCATGTCGCTGTTTGCGTCCGGCTTATCCTCTTTTATCCAAATTCGTACCTTTGGTCCGATTGGTTCCGGCTTGCTGTCCATTCAGGGCACCAGTTTTAACTTTTTAGGTCCAATTATCGGGGCCGGTCTGGCACTTAAAGCCGGCGGTGCTGATGTACCGACCATGATGGCGGCGATTTTCGGCACCATTTTGCTGGCATCGTTTGCCGAAATTCTGCTGTCGCGGGTGCTGGAATACGCGCAGCGTATTATTACTCCGCTGGTATCCGGCATTGTGGTCACCCTGATTGGCCTGACCCTGGTTCAGGTTGGCCTGGTTTCGATGGGTGGCGGCTATGCGGCGCTGGGCGACGGCACCTTCGGCAGCCTCGACAAACTCGCTCTGGCGGGCACGGTCCTGGCGATTATTGTCCTGCTTAACCGCGCGCGTAACCCGTATTTGCGCGTAGCATCAATCGTAATTGCCATGCTGGTCGGCTACATCATGGCCTACCTGATGGGCATGGTGGATACCAGCAAACTGAGCGCTACCCAGTTGGTTGCCCTGCCTATCCCGATGCAGTACGGCCTGAGCTTTGACTGGTCCCTGTTTATCCCGCTGGTACTGATTTTCCTCATCACTGCGCTCGAAGCGATTGGTGATATTACCGCCACCTCGGAAGTGTCCGGTGAACCGGTCAAAGGTCCTGTCTACATGAAACGGATTAAAGGCGGCGTGCTGGCCGACGGCATCAACTCGGCACTGGCGGCGGTATTTAACAGCTTCCCGAACTCCACCTTCAGCCAGAATAACGGTATTATCATGCTGACTGGTGTCGCCAGCCGCTACGTGGGTTACTTTATTTCCGCGATGCTGGTGTTGCTGGGCCTGTTCCCCGGTGTTGCCAGCTTTGTCCAGCTGATCCCGGAGCCGGTGCTGGGCGGTGCGACCATCGTAATGTTCGGTACTATTGCCGCGGCAGGCGTACGTATCATCTCGCGCGTTGATCTCGACCGCCGCGCAATTCTCATTATGGCGCTCTCTTTTTCTATGGGCCTTGGCATCGCACAAAAGCCGGAGATCCTGCAGTTTATGCCGGAATTCATTAAGAGTATTTTCTCATCAGGCGTTGCCGCCGGCGGTATCACGGCCATCCTGCTCAACCTGCTGCTGCCAGACCATAAACAAGCGGAACAAAGCGCAGCGCAGGTTAGCGACTGATCCGCGCCAGTCTGCCAGCACAACCTGGCGGATACGCTTCACCGCCCTTGCGGTAACGGGTTACTCATAAAAGAGGCTCGCCATATGGCGAGCCTCTTTTATGGCTTTGCAGTTAAGCTGGCGCTCAGCGCGTCGGGAAACTGATCTGGGCCTTGAGGCCACCCTCGCTGCGGTTATTGACCGCCACCGCTCCGGCGTGCTGGCTGACAATCCTTTTCACGATAGCCAGCCCCAGCCCGGTACCTTCACTGCCGCGCGCCGTATCGCCGCGGGTAAAGGGTTCAAATAGCTTATTGACCTGGGATGAATCTATACCCGGACCGTTGTCTTCGACACACACCCAGGCCATTTTTTTATCGGCCGTCAGACCGGTACTGACCTTAACCCAGCCATTACCGTAACGCAGCGCATTCACCACCAGATTACTCACCGCACGCTTGATCGCAATCGGATTACCGACCGCATCTTCCATGCTCTGGTGCAGGTCAGTTTCAATATGCACCTCATAACCGCCTTCCGAGGTCGCGACATCATTGGCAATCGCATTGAGATCGACCGCTTCAAAACTGTCGCGATTGACCGGTTTCAGGTAATCCATAAACTGACTGATGATCTCGTTACACTCTTCGGTGTCACTGATGATGCTTTCCGCCAGATAACTCTCTTCCGGCGACATCATTTCAGTCGCAAGACGAATCCGGGTCAGCGGCGTACGCAGGTCATGACTGATACCGGCCATCAGCAGTGCCCGGTCCTCCTCCAGTGCCTGAATGCCTTTCGACATCTGATTAAAGGCCCGGGTTACCGAACGAATTTCACTGGCCCCTTTTTCCTGCAGCGGCGGTGGAATCGCCCCGCGTCCGACCGATTTGGCCGCTTTTTCGAGCGCAATCAGCGGTCGGTTCTGCAAACGGATAAACAGCCAGCCACCCAGCACAATCAGCACCGCCATAATGATGCTGTTACGAAACAGCGGCGCAAAATCTTCTTCCTGCAGTTCTGAGAGCGGGATCCGCAGCACCTGACCAGGCAGCATATCGATCTTCATCCACAGCACATAACTGTCTTCTCCCGCGCCCATACGCACTTCGGTCGGCGAACCGAGCTGCTCACTCATCTCTTCACTCATCAAATCAATCGCGACGGAGTGATGATACGGCTCGGCCTGCGGACTGTTTTCAGCATAGATACTGACCCCGAGCTGTTCCAGCACACGGCGGCGCAACGGTGCGTCCATGACCAGACCGTTTTCATCCATGTGCATCGAATCATCGAGCATCAGACTGATTTCATGACTGAGAATTTTATTGAACTGCTGCAGACTAGGCATCAGCGCATAGTTAAACAGGGCGTAATAGGAGTAGACCTGGCTTGCGACCAGCAGGGTAAAAAACAGCACAATGGTCTGGCTAAATGAACTGCGAATGCGCATGGGATACCTTTCAATGCAGGACAATCAGTGCCAGACAGGCTGGCACTGAAACGGAGATCGGATTAACTGGCTTCCTTACCGTCCGGCACAAACACATAACCCAGCCCCCATACGGTCTGAATGTAGCGCGGTTTGCTCGGATCGACTTCCAGCATACGACGCAGACGGGAAATCTGCACATCGATGGAGCGTTCCATGGCCGAATACTCGCGACCGCGGGCCATATTCATCAGTTTGTCGCGCGACAGCGGTTCACGGGCATTAGTCACCAGCGCTTTCAGCACGGCAAATTCACCTGAGGTCAACGGCATCGCTTCCTGACCGCGGAACATTTCGCGCGTGCCGAGGTTAAGGCGAAACTCACCGAACTCCACAATCTTGTCATCGGCACTCGGCGCTCCGGGCGCTTCGGTTACCTGGCGGCGCAGCACCGCTTTGATACGGGCCAGCAGCTCACGCGGATTAAACGGTTTAGGCAGATAATCATCGGCCCCGACTTCCAGACCGACGATTCGGTCGATCTCGTCACCTTTGGCGGTCAGCATCAGGATAGGGATCATGTTGTTGGCATTACGCAGACGGCGGCAAATCGACAAACCATCTTCACCCGGCAACATCAGATCCAATACCATTAAATGGAAGGTTTCACGGGTCAGCAGGCGATCCATCTGCTCACTATTGGCCACGCTGCGTACCTGGAACCCTTGCTCCGAGAGATAGCGTTCGAGCAGGGCTCTCAAGCGGGCATCATCATCCACGACTAATATTTTATGATTTTCTTGCATCTGTCCTGTCCCACGAATAAGTGTCTGCTTCTTAAAGCGAAAGAAGCGAGTAAAATGTAACACTGTTGCGCATGATAGGGCTCAAAGAATTGTTAACGTTTATTACTAACTTAAGCCCTGTCAGCCAAGGTGGCTAAGCCATCATACCAACCAGGCAGCGCTGTGTGATGTTGCTTTTATCATAGCCCACTCCTCATCTCTAAGCTGCGACCTGACGCAGAGACAAAAAAAGCCAACCGCAGGGTTGGCTTATGTGGATGACAGTGACCGGCTCAGGCGAGAACTTACAGTTCGCGCACCAGTTTAGCAATCGCGTCCCAGTCACCCTTATCCATCAGATCGCTCGGTACCATCCAGGTGCCGCCGCACGCCACTACCGCTTTAATCGCCAGGTATTCCTGCACATTACCAGGATTGACGCCGCCGGTTGGCATAAATTGCACCGGATACACGGCGCTCAGTGCTTTCAGCATCGCCGTGCCGCCTGACGGTTCAGCCGGGAAGAACTTCACGGTTTTCAGGCCCAGCTCCATCGCCTGCTCAACCAGGCTCGGGTTATTCACGCCAGGTACAATCGCAATGCCGCGTTGCTGACAGTATTTGACTGTGGTCGGGTTAAGGCCCGGGCTGACAATAAAGTCTGCGCCCGCTGCAATTGCCTGATCCACCTGCTCAGTAGTCAGCACGGTACCGGCCCCGATCAGCAGATCAGGATAAGCTTCTCGCATCAGACGAATCGATTCCTGTGCCGCGTCAGTACGGAAGGTGACTTCAGCACACGGCAGGCCATTTTCAACCAGCACTTTAGCCAGAGGCACAGCCTGGTCGGCGTGGTTAATCGCAATTACCGGAACAATTTTGATTTGTTGCAGTTGTTGTTCAAGAGTCATTATCAGTCAGCCTTATAAAATTACGCTCAGACCCGCGGCGATAACAAAAGCGATCGTCCCCAGCAGCGTTTCCATTACAGTCCAGGTTTTCAGGGTCGTTTTCTCATCCATCTCAAGCAGACGAGAAACCAGCCAGAAACCGGAGTCATTAAAGTGAGACAATACCGTGGCACCACCGGCAATCGCAATCACGATAAAACAGTGATCCAGGGCAGTCAGTCCGGTGGTCTGGGCGACAATCGGTGCCATCAGTGCTGCGGTAGTGGTCAGTGCGACGGTTGCAGAGCCTTGCGCCACGCGCAGACAGGTCGAAATCACGAACGCGGCCACAATCACCGGCATACCGGTATGCGCCAGCACATCCGCCAGTGCCTGGCCGATACCGCTTGAGCGCAGTACACCACCAAACATACCGCCGGCACCCGTGACCAGGATCACCGCACAGATCGGCGCCAGAGAATCAGTACACAGTTTTTCCAGTTTATGCTTACCGTACTTACCGGTAAATACCGCCAGACACACCAGCAGAGTGATCAGCAGTGCAATCGGGGTTTTACCCAGCATACGCAGAAATTCCACCACTGGCTGCTGGCCATCGACCACACCGGCAACAGACAGAGTATTGAGACCAGTATCGAGGAAAATCAGAATCACCGGCAGCAGCAGAATCAGCAGCACGGTAGAAAACTTCGGCAGATCCTGCTTGTCTTTGAACATCACTTCGGTGTTCATAAACGCTTTCGGCAGGGAAATCACATACTTGTTACCGGCATAGATACTGAACAGATAAGCACCGAAATACCAGGTCGGAATCGCAATCAGCAAACCGACCAGCAGCAGCAGACCTAAATCTGCGCCCAGCAGATCGGAAGCGGCCACCGGGCCCGGATGCGGCGGTACAAACGCATGCATCACAGCAAACGCCCCCGCGACCGGGAACGCGTATTTGATCGGCGAACCGCCCAGACGCTTAGCCACGCTGAACAAAATCGGCATCATCACGATAAGACCGGCATCGAAAAAGATTGGAAAACCAAACATCAGCGATGCCACACCAAGCGCCATTGGCGCACGGTGCTCGCCGAAGCGGCTAATCAGGGTGTCCGCCAGCACTTTCGCGCCACCGGTCACCTCAAGAATTTTACCTATCATGGCACCCAGGCCAACTAACAGGGCCACTGAGGCTAACGTGCCGCCCAGTCCAGACAGCATAGTCGGCACGACTTTATCGCTCGGCATACCCGTTGCCAGCGCAGTACCGAAACTCACCAACGTCAGCGAGGCAAAAGCGTGCACCTTCAATTTCATGATCAAAACCAGCAGTGCAGCAATAGCGGCGGCAGCGATAAGCAACAGCTGGGTAGGGTCTGGGCTCTGTGCTAATTGTTCCATTTTGTTCACCTTTATCAAGGATTGGATGTTTGTGTATTAGTTCACAATTTCAAAAGTTACGGGTAACATGTTACCGATAACACCACTAAGATAAAGTCAATTCTTACGGCAGATTTTAAAATTGAGATCTCGCTCAGATCTCGCGATTAAGGAGTCAGTATGACGGGTAGCAGTATTATCGTTATGGGCGTGAGTGGTTGCGGAAAAAGCACCATCGGTGCCAAGATTGCCCAACGTCTCAACGCCAAATTCATTGATGGCGATGACCTTCATCCCCGCGCCAACATTGAAAAAATGCGCCGCGGTGAACCACTGGATGATAACGATCGCGCGCCTTGGCTTGAGCGTATCCGCGATGCAGCATTCAGCCTGGAAAACAAGAGCGAACGCGGTGTCATCGTCTGCTCTGCGCTGAAAAAAAGTTACCGTGATCAGATTCGTGACGGCAATCAAAGCGTCACTTTTGTTTTTCTTGATGGTGATAAATCTCTGATCATCAAGCGTATGCAGGCTCGTCAAGGTCACTTTATGAAAACTCATATGATTGACAGCCAGTTTGCGGCGCTGCAGCGCCCAGATAACAGTGAAACCGACGTACTGAACATCTCGATTGCTGACGATATCGATGTCGTGGTTGAGCACGCCGTGCATGCGCTGTACCAGCAGGAGGCAACGGCATGACCCATCCGCATATTCAGCAGGTGACCGACAACATTCGCTCACGCAGTGCCGAGCTGCGGGCACGCTTTCTGGCCAAAACAGCCCAGCAGCACGCCAGCGGCAAAGGCAAAGCCAGCCTGTCATGTGGCAATCTGGCTCATGCGATTGCGGCTTCCTGTCAGAGTGAGAAATCAAACATTCTCGATCTGACCCGTGCCAACCTGGCCATCATCACCGCCTACAATGACATGCTCAGTGCGCATCAGGTCTACAAAGATTATCCGGATCAAATCAAAGCCGCCCTGGCCCCGGTTGGCCATACTGCCCAGATTGCCGGTGGTGTCCCTGCGATGTGCGACGGCGTGACTCAGGGGCAACCGGGTATGGACATGTCACTGTTTTCCCGTGACTTGATCGCTCAGGCGACCGCGATGTCGCTCAGCCATAACATGTTTGACGGCACCCTGCTGCTCGGTATCTGTGACAAGATTGCCCCGGGCCAGCTGATGGGCGCGCTGGCTTATGCGCACCTTCCGACCGCATTTATCCCGGCCGGGCCAATGGCGACCGGGATAAGCAACGAAGAAAAAGTCGATGTGCGCCAGAAATACGCCGCCGGTGAAGTCGGCCGCGATGCGCTGCTGCAAATGGAGTGTAATTCTTACCACTCACCGGGTACCTGTACCTTCTACGGTACCGCCAACACCAACCAACTGGTGTTTGAGGCGATGGGACTGATGCTGCCGGGCTCGGCTTTTGTGCATCCGGACAGCCCGCTGCGCACTGCGCTGACTGAGTATGCCGCCAAAGCGATCGCTGCCATGGCGCCGGGCACTCCGGCTTACCGGCCGCTGAGCGAAGTGGTCACGGCAGAAAGCCTGGTTAACGGACTGGTTGCCCTGCTCGCCTCCGGCGGCAGCAGTAACCACACCATTCATCTGGTCGCGCTGGCGCGGGCTGCCGGTCTGATCCTGACCTGGCAGGATATCAGTGACCTGTCTGACGTGGTACCTCTGCTGACCAACGTTTATCCGAACGGCACGGCCGATATCAACGAGTTCGAAGCGGCCGGCGGCGTCCCTATGCTGTTGTCCCGCCTGGATGAACGCGCTCTGTTACACCGCAGTGTCACCCCGGCTATCGGTGATTTTTCCCTGCAGCTCCAACGCCCGCAGCTCGCTGACGGTGAACTGGTATGGCAGCCATGTGGTGACACCCTCAACCCGGCCGTCATTGCCGCCAAGCAGACCTGCTATCAGACCAGCGGTGGTATTAAGGTGCTGAAAGGCAATCTGGGTCAGAGTGTCATTAAAATTTCCGCGGTCAAAGCTGAGCATCATCTGATTGAAGCACCAGCGAAAGTCTTCAACTCTCAGCATGCGGTAGAAGCCGCCTATCAACGCGGTGAGCTGAATCAGGATTGTGTGGTCGTGGTACGCTACAGTGGCCCGGCAGCCAATGGGATGCCGGAGCTGCACAAACTGATGCCGATCCTCGGCAACGTGCAAAAAGCCGGTTTCAAAGTCGCCCTGGTGACCGACGGCCGCCTGTCCGGCGCCTCGGGTAAGATCCCGGCCGCGATTCATATGTCGCCGGAAGCTCTGCGGGGCGGCATGATTGGCCTGGTAGAAGACGGGGATATTTTGCGGCTGGATGCCCAAAATGGCGAACTGACCTGTCTGGCTGACCTCAGCCAGCGCAGCGCCACAGTTCCAGCCAGTGAAGCCGATCAGCACGACTGGGGGCGCGAACTGTTTGCTCTGGCGCGCCAGCAGGTCACCGCTGCCGATCAGGGCGCAACCTTTCTGTTTCCAGCGCTGTAAACAGCGTTAAAACCGGCCTGTACGGGCTGACCTGGTCAGCCCGTACTATTACAGACTGTCTCCGATCGTCAGGCGGTAGCCCAGATCGTAGACTTTCTGCTCCGCTTCCTCTCCGGCCAGCGCCGCTAAGAGTAATTCTGCACTTTTCTTGCCAATCGCAAAACGCGGCGTCTCCACACTGGTCAGCTTAGGAATAATCGCCTGGCCGATATCCAACGCATTGTAGCCGACCACCGCAATCTGTTTCGGTACTTCAATGCCTTTATGGGCGCAGTACATCATGGCCCCAATCGCCACGTCATCGTTAGTACAGAAAATCGCATCGAGCTGCGGACATTGCGCCAGCGCTTTTTCCAGCAACACTCCACCTATGGTGAAACTGGAGTGTTCACCGGTTGAAATCTGTTGTGGCTCCAGACCGGCATCACGCATCGCACGCTCGTAGCCCTGCATCCGCAACCGGGTCCGGGTATCCAGCCGGGCGCCGAGATAGACAATATTTTTCCGCCCGCGCGCCAGCATCTCCTGCACCACCTCATACGATGTCTGCTCATGATCCAGCCCCACGGCCATATCAATCGGGCAGGCCGGGATCTCCATGGTTTCCACCACAGGCACCGCGGCTGATCTCAGCATCTGCAGGGTGCGTTCCGTATGGTTGGTTTCGGTCAGGATCAGGCCATCGACGCGATACGACAGTAACGCCGCAATTTTTTCTTCTTCTTCCTTCGAGCTGTAACCGGTGTGGGCTATCAGGGTGTCATAGCCGGCCGGCTTGGTCACAGACTCAATCCCCTGCACTAAATGAGCGAACACCTGATTCGACAACGAGGGCAGAATAATACCGATAGCACGGCTGGAGGATTTAGACAAAATCGCCGGTACCCGATTCTGAATATAACCCAGCTCTTCAATTACAGCGGCGATTTTTTGCTGGGTTTTCTGGGCTACCGAGCCCGGGTCACGCAAATAACGCGACACCGTCATTTTGGTAATCCCCACCTGGTCAGCAATGTCTTGTAAGGTGGGTCTGGTTTTTCGCTGCATACTTTTCCTAATCAGTGTCGACAGGTTTCCGCCCGGGTTGACCTCGCGTCAGACTTTTATCATAAAACATACGGATAACTGAAACTATGCCAGCTTTTCACAAAACAGAGCAAAAATGATAATAAACTAGTTTCTATGCATCTATTTTATACTCAATGCTATTGATGAACCAGACTTTATCGCCACTTGGCGTCCTGACGACAAATTCATCATCCACCTCTTTTTTCAGCAGCGCACGCGCCATTGGCGAGTCAATTGATATGTAATTTTTGACCTCATCACCATAAATTTCTTCCGGACCGACGATTCGAAACTTTTTCATCTCACCGGCTTCGTTTTCAATCTCCACCCAGGCACCAAAAAACACCTTGCCATCCTGCTGCGGCGAGTAGTCAACTATGGTCAGTTCCGGCAGCAATTTACGCAGGAAGCGCACGCGGCGATCGATCTGGCGCAGCAGTCGTTTGTTGAAAGTGTAATCAGCGTTTTCAGAGCGATCACCCAAGCTTGCGGCCCATGTCACAATTTTGGTGACCTCAGGACGCCGTTCATTCCAGAGAAAATCATGCTCTTTTTTGAGTTTATTAAACCCTTCACGAGTAATAAGTTTCGTTTTCATTTAATCCACAAAATAATTAATAATCAAAATCTTACAAATTTATAAAAAGATAAAAACAGAACATTTTAGGTTGTTTTATTAGATTAAAAAACACTGTTTTAATAGAATTACGCGATTCTGAGTTACCTTTTCGGAGTCAAAACCATTATGTCCGCACCTGATGCAAAACAGCAAATTTTCAACGCCAGCAAAGAGCTTATCGCCATCATCGCTCTGTTGCTTGTCGCTCCTCTGGCACTCTATCTCGATCTGGCCGTGCTTAAAAACGATGTCGGCGAAATCTCAGTGACCGAACTAGCTCAAGAGGGTTTCGTATTACTCTCCATGCTGATGTTTGCCCGCGCCGCGAAAACCACCCCGTCGTCACGCGGTTTTTACCTGCTGGTCAGCGGTTTTTTTGCCTGCATTCTGATCCGCGAACTCGATCAGTTCCTGGACTACATCTGGCACGGCTTCTGGCAGATCCCGGCCGCGATCACCGCCGCGACCTGTATCGGCATGGCGATGACCCGTTATAAAGATTCCGTACTGGCACCGATGGCAGACTATACCCGTTCACGTGAGTATGTCTTTATGGTCGGTGGCGTTCTGCTGCTGCTGGTGTTCAGCCGTGTATTTGGCAGTGGTCACCTGTTGTGGGAACACATCATGGGCGATGACTATGACTATGTGCTGAAAAGCGCGCTGCAGGAAGGTCTGGAATTACTGGGCTACTCCTGGATGACCTATGGGGCCTATCGCCACTGCATTTGTGCACAACGTAGCACTTCTGTCGCTGAATCTGCTCTGACAACGCCGGTAAACGTTTAAAATAGACTATCTTGTCCCCACATCAAGAAGTCTGTTGTAACAAGTGATACCAACCATGAGCTTAGCTATCTGTCATTCGATTGCCCAAGAGCTGAACGTTCGCTCAGAGCAAGTCATCGCCGCCGTCAAACTGATTGACGACGGCAACACAGTGCCATTCATCGCCCGCTACCGTAAAGAAGCCACCGGCGGGCTGGATGACACTCAACTGCGCACCCTGGACAGCCGCTTGTCCTACCTGCGTGAAATGGACGACCGCCGTCAAACCATCCTCAAATCGATTCAGGACCAGGGTAAACTCACTGCGGAACTGGAGCAGGCGATTATTGATGCCGACAGCAAAACCCGTCTCGAAGACTTGTATCTGCCGTATAAACCGAAGCGCCGCACCAAAGGCCAGATCGCGATTGAAGCCGGTCTGGAGCCTCTGGCGGATACCTTGTGGCATCATCCGCACACCGATCCGGAGCTGGAAGCAGGCAAATATCTTGCTGCGCAACACGGCATCGAAGACAGCAAAGCGGCTCTGGATGGCGCACGCGCTATCATCATGGAACGTATCGCCGAAGATGCAGATTTGCTGGAAAAGATTCGTCAGCACCTCAACCGTAACGCTCATATCGTGGCGCGCGTGGTCGAAGGTAAAGAGCGCGACGGAGAGAAGTTTAAAGACTACTTTGCCCATCAGGAGCCGATCAGTAAGGCACCTTCCCATCGCGCTCTGGCGATGCTGCGTGGCCGTAACGAAGGCTTTCTGACCCTGACCCTCAATGCGGATCCGGAGCAGGAAGAGGGCGTACGCCAGTCGTACTGCGAAACCCTGATCGCCGAGCATTACGGCATTCATCTCAGCCAGGCGGCTGCGGACGCGTGGCGTAAGCAGGTCATCAGCTGGTCATGGCGCATCAAAGTATCGATGCATATGGAAACCGAGCTGATGAGTGCGATGAAAGAGCGCGCTGAAATCGAAGCCATTGAAGTGTTCGCCACTAACCTTAAAGACCTGCTGATGGCAGCACCGGCAGGCCCGCGTGCGACTCTGGGTCTGGATCCGGGCCTGCGTACCGGCTGTAAAGTGGCCGTGGTAGATGCCACCGGCAAAGTCCTGGCGACCGATACCATCTATCCGCACCAGCCACAAAACCAGTACGATCGCGCCATGGCGAGCGTGGCCGCGCTGGTCAAACAGCACAATGTCGATCTGATTGCGATCGGTAACGGTACCGCTTCGCGCGAAACCGATGCCTTCGCCGCGGATCTGATTAAGCGTGGCAACCTCAAAGTGCAGAAGATCATGGTCAGCGAAGCTGGGGCATCGGTCTACTCGGCCTCTGAACTGGCCGCGAAAGAGTTTCCGAACCTGGATGTCTCGCTGCGCGGCGCCGTGTCTATCGCACGTCGTCTGCAGGATCCGCTCGCCGAGCTGGTTAAAATTGACCCGAAATCAATCGGGGTTGGTCAGTACCAGCACGATGTCAGCCAGACTCTGCTCGCCAAACGTCTTGATGCGGTGGTGGAAGACTGTGTGAACGCCGTCGGTGTCGATGTTAACACCGCCTCCCCGGCTCTGCTAACCCGCGTCGCGGGCCTGTCGAGTACTCTGGCGCAGAATATCGTCGATTATCGCGATGAAAACGGCCGCTTTGAATCGCGTACCGCGCTGAAAAAAGTCGCCCGTCTGGGGCCCAAAGCATTTGAACAGTGTGCCGGTTTCCTGCGTATCATGCACGGCAAGAATCCGCTCGACGGTTCTGCGGTGCACCCGGAAGCCTACCCGGTCGTCAAAGCGATCGCCGAAAAGAATCAGCAGCAGATTAAGACGCTGATCGGTAACAGTGAGTTTCTGCGTGGTCTGCGCGCAGTTGATTACACCGACCAACATTTCGGCGTGCCGACCGTAACCGACATCATTAAAGAACTGGATAAACCCGGCCGTGACCCACGCCCGGAATTTAAAACCGCCACGTTCGCCGACGGCGTCAATCAGGTGTCCGATCTTGAAGTCGGCATGGTACTGGAAGGCGTGGTTTCCAACGTGGCCAACTTCGGCGCATTTGTCGATATCGGTGTCCATCAGGATGGCCTGGTACACATTTCTGCCCTGACCGACCGTTTTGTTTCTGACCCGCGTGAAGTGGTCAAAGCCGGCGATATCGTCAAAGTCAAAGTGATGGAAGTGGATGTGCAGCGTAAGCGAATCGCCCTGTCCATGCGTCTTAACGATGAACCGGGTCAGGAGAGCCGTGGCGCGCGCGCCAGCGCACCAAACGCAGAACGTAAACCACGCCGCCGCGAGGAAACACAGTCCGGCGGAGCGATGAGCGGGGCGTTTGCCGCAGCTTTTGCCAAAGCCAAGAAATAAGCCTTTACTCGCACAGAAAAAATCCCCGTCCGGGCTACCGGGCGGGGATTTTTATTTCAGTCTCATCACTGACGCGATCACTACAGGACTGCAATCACTTCTGACGGTGTATTGGGCGCCACAGCCTGACCGTAGTGGTATTTAATCACGGTGCGGCGCTGCGCCATTTTGCCCTCAGTTATCGCTTCATCAATGACGCGTTTCGGCAGGCGAAACCGCATCGCATAACCCTTGCCCTGCTCTTCACTGTAGCTGGCTAATGCCAGCAATCCGAACAGTCGTTCCAGTTCACTGGACGGTTGATCATCGCCCTCCCAACCGACCCCATCCTCCGCATCCAGTTCATAGCCCGGATGTTCGGCCGGATCCCAGGATGAGTCTCTGCGTCGTTTGTCATCTGCTTTAATCTTACGTTCAGCGTGGGTTTTGGTCAGCGCTACGGTCGGCGTCACAGGTTCACGGGCGCGGTTATCGCGCGCAACCTGTTCTGTCGGAACGTTCACTGATGGGGCGATGAGTGGCACGCCGACATTGGTCGGTGACACTATCATAGCCGAAACCTCCTCAGTATCGCCCGGCCCGTTGCAATTCGCTGCTACCCGGGCCTGATTTTATATCGGCCAGAACAGGACAAAATTTAGTCTTATTTGTCCGTCCGGGCCAAAAATCATCCACATCCGTTACTTTGGCCCGCCAAACGCAACCAGTTGCTGACAAAACGCATCAAATTCGGTCATAAACGGCGCATGGGACGATTCTGTGAAGATATATTGCTGGCTGTGTGGCACCACCTGCGCAAGATCGTGGGCAACTTTGACCGGCACCAATCCATCGAGGCGGCCATAGAGACGCAGCAACGGCACGGAAATATGCGCCAGTTGCTCACGCAGATCGACGTCCGCCAGCATCTGCAACCCGGCCAGCAGCGAATCCGGATTCGGGGTCGGACGCGATAACACCGCCTGCTTGAGGGTTTTGACATCCTGCCGCGCGGAAGGGCTGCCCATGGCTTGCAACGCCATAAAACGTTCAATGGTGGCATGGAAGTCTTCCACCAGTTGATCGGTAAACGCGCTCAGGACCTGGGGCTGAATACCGCGCCATGGCCGCTCAGCCGCAAACTTAGGTGACGATGCGACTGTGACCAGTTTCGCGACATAATCGCTATGATGCAGTGCCATATGCGTGGCCACCAATCCGCCCAGCGACCAGCCAACCCAAATCGCCTGTCTGGGGGCCTTAAGAATCAACAGCCGGGCAATCGCTTCCAGGCTGTCAGCATGCAGATGCGCACTGTGACCGTAGCCGGGTAAATCCACCACATGGACAGTGAAATGCTGCGCCAGACGCTGCTCGGTCTGTTGCCACACAGCCCCGTTCATGCCCCAGCCATGCACCAACACCAGATCCGGACCGCTACCACTTACCTGCCAATACAAGTCTGCCGCCATAGTCACACTTTCTCCTACTCATTCCATGCTCACCAGGCAGCCCAACCGGTCACAATCAACCCCACAGCTGCCATTTAAGAAGATCCTATGTTAGCGAATCAGCTTCAAAAAACCATGCTTTCCTGGCTGGCTCCGGCCTGCCCGCTGTGCCGCCTGCCGCTGGCCAAGCAGGATACGCACGGCTTATGCGCCGCCTGCCTCGAGTGGTATACGCCGCAACCGCGATGCGAGCGCTGCGGACTGCCAAGCCCGATGCCGGTCACACAATGCGGTGAATGCCTGCGCTCGCCACCGCCCTGGCAACGCCTGATTTGTCTCGGGGATTACCGTTTTCCACTCAGTCAGGCGGTGCATAAACTCAAGTATCAGCGTCAGTTCTGGCAGGCACCGTCACTGGCCGGTTTACTGGCAACACGCATCACGGATCCGGCTCCGCTTCTCACTTCAGTGCCCCTGCACTGGCGCCGTTACTGGCTGCGTGGTTTCAATCAGAGTGATCTCCTGGCGCGGGCGCTGAGTCAAGCCCTGCAGTGTCATTACCAGCCGCAGCTGTTGCAACGGGTACGCGCCACCGCCATGCAGCAGGGACTGAATAAACGCGAACGCACCCGTAACCTGACTCAGGCATTCCGCCTCAGTGAACCACCAGCCAGTCGCCATATTGCTATCGTCGACGATGTGGTCACCACAGGCAGTACCATGCGGCAATTATGCAATTTACTGCTTGATGTGGGGGTCAAAAGGCTTGATATTTACTGTATATGCCGTACTCCTGAGCCGGGAAGCTGAATCTGATGCAAAAAGCGTCAGTAAAAAGGGCTGGATCCTCGGCTCGACAGGAGTAGAATGGTGACTAAATAGCCTACAAATTTACTCAGGTATTCGTCGTGTCAAATACTATTACTATTACAGAAAACGCCCAGTCTCACTTTGCCAAGCTTCTGGCTCAGCAACCGGAAGGCACCAACATCCGCGTCTTCGTGGTAAACCCGGGAACGCAGAATGCAGAGTGTGGCGTCTCTTACTGTCCACCAGAAGCAGTAGAAGCCACTGATACAGAGATCAAATACAGCGCCTTTTCCGCGTACATCGATGAATTGAGCCTGCCGTTCCTGGATGAGGCAGAGATCGATTTTGTCACCGATAAAATGGGCTCACAACTGACCCTGAAAGCACCTAACGCCAAAATGCGTAAAGTGTCTGATGACGCATCGCTGATGGAACGTGTTGAATATGCGATTCAAACCCAGGTTAACCCACAACTTGCCGGTCACGGCGGTCACGTACGTTTGATCGAAATCTCTGACGACGGCGTTGCGCTGGTGCAATTCGGCGGCGGGTGTAACGGCTGCTCTATGGTGGATGTGACGCTAAAAGAAGGCATCGAAAAAGAACTGCTGGCTCAGTTTGAAGGTGAACTGACTGCGGTGCGTGACCAGACTGAGCATGACCGTGGTGAGCACTCTTACTACTAAGCAACCCATTATCAAAAGCTGATGCCGTGCATCAGCTTTTTTTCTTTTTATTCACACCAATCTGGCCGCCTGTTAAAACAGAACATTTTCAGCTGCAGAATTTTCTCATATAGTAAGAAACGTTTGAAAGCGAAGGAGTTAGCGTATGCCATCCAAATTATTACCGGAGATTCTGGCCAAGAGTACAGTGGCCAGGTCAAAGCTGTTCTCGATTGAAGCCCTGGATCTCCGTTTTTCTAATGGTGAGCAACGCACTTATGAACGGATGAAACCGAGCGGCCGCAACGCAGTGATGATGGTGCCGGTGACCGAACAAGGTGACCTGCTGTTAATCCGGGAATACGCCGCCGGTACCGAAAACTATGAACTCGGTTTTCCCAAAGGCCTGATCGATCCGGGTGAAACCCCGCAACAGGCGGCGGTACGCGAGCTGAAAGAAGAGATCGGTTTTGGTGCCCGCGAGTTAATTGCGCTCAAAGAGGTTATCCTGGCTCCCTCTTATTTTTCCAGCCGCATGACACTCTTCATTGCGCAGGATCTATACTCAGAACAGTTGGATGGCGACGAACCGGAACCGCTGGAACTGGTGCGCTGGCCGCTTGAGCAGGCCGAAGAGTTGCTGACCCATTTAGATTTCAGCGAAGCCCGCAGCATTACCGCCCTGCTGCTGGCACTGCGTCATCTGAAATCCTGACCCGCAGAGTTATAGGAAAGCGTATGCCAACCGCGAAAGATCTCTCCCATCTGCTGCCTGACGTGATCAGTATTGCACGTTCAGCTGGACAACTTATCCTCGACATCTACGAAAACAAATCGTACGAAGCATTCACCAAGAGTGACGAGACCCCGGTCACCAGCGCCGACTTAGCTGCGCATAAACTGATCACTGAACGTTTGTCGGAACTGACCCCGGACATCCCGGTTCTGTCGGAAGAAGCGGCGAACATCAGTCTGACCACCCGTGAAACCTGGCAACGCTACTGGCTGGTTGACCCGCTCGACGGCACCCAGGAATTCATTGCCCGCAGCGGCGACTTTGCCACAATTATTGCTCTGGTCGAGCATAATCGTCCGGTGATGGGCGTGGTGTACGGCCCGGTGTCCGGCGTGATTTACTACGCTTATGCTGGCAAAGGGGCGTGGAAGATCCCGGACATGTCAGACAGCCTGCGTATCCGCTCACACAAACATGAACTGCCGGGACAGCCAATCGCGATGGCCATCAGCCGCCGTCAGGACATCAACCGCATCACCAAGCGCCTGAGCAGCCAGTGGAACTATGAGCTGGTACCACTCGGCTCGGCCGCACTGAAAGCCTGTCTGGTCGCCGAGGGCGCCGTAGACTGTTATCTGCGCCTGGGGCCAACCGGGGAATGGGATACTGCGGCCACTCAATGCATTGTCGAAGAAGCTGGCGGACGTATTCTCAGTACTCAGCTTGAGCCATTGTCCTACAACGAGCGCGATACGCTGGAAAATCCTAACTTTATCGTACTCGGTGACGCTGACCTGCCGTGGGATCAGATTCTGCAAATCAAAGACTGAGTGCTCACTGCGTTGCCAAAAATAAAAAAGGGCGAGTTCTGACTCGCCCTTGCTGATTTGGTCACTCACCACAGTGAGACATAGTTACAGCCTGCCCTGGCGGGTAAACTGATAACGCCCCTGCCCATCGGGACGTGGCAGCAGATTAAGCTGCTCGCTCAGACGCGGCGGAAATTCTGCTCCGGGCTTAAACCAGCCCTTGGCCTGATAACGACGTGCCGCGTTAAGCTCTGCAGAAAATTCTGCACTGACCTGGGCACTATTCTGGTTGCCATTGACTGTCACGACGTTATCCTGACACTGCACATCAGCCATCACACGATCCAGTTGCAGCTCACCGAGCGGTGAACCAATCTGACTCGGTGTCCAGACCAGATTACCACTGGCGGCGCTGCACCACGGTTGCCCGTACTGGAAATCACGTACCGTCAGTTCGACCTGACCTTGCGCCGCGACAGGCACAGGCAGCTGCAGTGTTTGCATCACTTGCTGAGCGGGTATAGACACCACGAGATCACGGGCAAAAGCGCCACTCAGACCATAGCCGATCACACCTTTACCGCGCATCTCCAGATCACTGCCACGGCCAAAACGCACCGTAGCCTGAGCTTTCGCCCCCAGCAAAGCCGACCATTGCCAGTTCCACTGCACGGCGCCCAGTTTATTACGCTGCCAGCTGACCTGCTCCGCACTGCCCTGCCACAGAGTACCGCTGACGCCCTGCAATTGCAGAGCACGTGGCAGCGGCGCGTATTTGACCACCAACGAGGCCGGGATATGGACAAGCGCACTAATCAGCACCACCACCACAAATACGCTGACGTATCCAATCACACCTTTCATTATCCGCCTCGTTTTAACTGCAAGCGTTTGACTTCAACCAGACCCGGCGCTGCGCCGCGGTCCAGATCCATAAATTCGACATCAATCCCCTGCTTCTCACGCAGGAAGTTTATCCAGGCCACCAACTGAGAAAATGGCAACGGCTGAACCCAGACCTGCATCATTTCTCCGCGCGGCTGCACCCGGATCAGCTCAATATTGAAATCCCGCGTCGAGCTGGCAATCACCTGGTTGAACGGCTGATTGGTGCGCACCACGCCGCCCTGACGACGCAGGGTGATAATGTCATCGGCGGTCGATTTGACCCACTGCAGCAACTGCTGCTCCGACTGAATGCGGGTCCGGGCGTTTTCACTGCGTTGCTGCAGTGGCTGCACCACCCCCCAATACACCAGACCAAGCAACAGCAGTCCGCCGCACACCAGCACCAGACGCTGTTCACGCTGACTGATCGAGCTCCACCATGCCTGCGCCGGGTTGAGTAAATTCTTCATGCTCTGTCCCTATTTGCGTGTGAGTACATACGAACCCACCACCTGTTCGCCATTGCGGCTCAGCTGGCCCTGCTCAACCGAGAAGTGCTCTTCGAGCTGTACCCGTGCCTGTTCGAAGGTCTGAAAATCTTTGCTGACCGCCTCCAGACGCACTTCACCGCGATTCCCGTCAAAGCGCAGGCTCTGTACCTGCATGGCACTGACATTGCGTAGCGTTTCCGGCAATTTATCCAGCCAGGACAACACATGCTCCCCGCCCCCGCCACCCGACAGCAGCGCCACTTCATCGCTCATCTGGCGCTTCAGATAGCTCACGGTCGGGATGCGCTGTTTGTCAGGAAAAATGGAGCGAAAAATGCGTTCACTTTCAGCGCGATAACTTTGAGCGGTACTTTCATACTGATTGGCCTGTACCAGCTGATAACCGGTGCTGACCACCACCAGCAAACCGGCCGCAATCGCGGCTTTACGCCACACTTGCCAGTACTTGTTCCAGGATGACTTGGTTTTAAACTCACCACTGAGCAGGTTGATTTTGTGACTGAGCGCCTGTTCGGTCAGCAACTGCATCACCAACGCTGCCGGCTGGTTATGCCACTCCTGCCCCTCAGCCAGCTGCAGCTCCGGCAACGGTGTGTAAGCGTTCAGAGCTAACCAGTTTTCGCCGTCACGTACCCACTGCGACTGACTAAACAGTGGCAACCACTGCACGTCGATACTCAGGCCGGAAAACTCACTTTTACGTACCAGCCACTCGTCACCGATTTGCAGCGCGCTCAGCCCTTCAGAGTGAGGAATAGCCAGCACATCCGGGACAACCCGGCGCACATCAAACTGCAGTGCGCGCAGCGAATCGAGGCACGAACGCAGCCACTGGCGATCGACACCGGCAACCTGAGCCACTCCGCCACTTTTCGCCAGAATGGTGAAATGCATTTCATCCACATCCTGGGCAATTTCCTCTTCCACCAGATAAGGCAGCATCGACTCAAGCTGGCGACTGGCACCCGACGGAATGGCAACCTGAGTCAGCACCACATCGCTGGCCGACAACAGTAACAGTGTCGGACGCTGGGCCGCATAAGGTGCCAGATCTTCGAGCTGATCCAGGCCCGCAATTTCACCACTGGCAATCACTGCCTGCTGGTCAGTTGACCACACCAGCCAGGGAATGGTGGCTTCTTTTTGACTACTCAGCCGAACGGTCAGAAACTCGCTCACTGATTCCTCCAAAGCGACGGCGAATAACCGTTGCAGTTTCTAAATTACTACTAAAAAACAGACTGCGGATACGTACCCGGGATTGCTCGACCTGAATGTTCGCATCCAGCTCAAAATAGTGGCTGTCGATACTCAGATAACCGCGTGCCTGTTCCCGCACACTCTCATCAACCGCGGCGATAGGCGCCTCAGCCATAAAATCTTCGATACTGCTCCAGCCGTCATAGGGCCGTCCTTCCAGCACAGTACGCGCATTGGACTCACTCAGGTTCGGGCTGAACATGGCGGCCAGCAGTTTAGCCTGCTCAGGTTGCAGCGTATTAATATTCAAACGCCAGTCCTGCACCGGTAACGCACAGACATAGGGCTGCAGACTCTGCATCACTTCGCCACTGACTTCGTGCACCGCACGTAATTCACTGACGTCAGCCAGTATACCATTGGGGGCCATATAGGCCGGCGACACTGATTCATAATAACTGTCTTCCACCCCGCTCGCGGTGTTGACCGAATCATTGGCATCAAGAAACTCCCAGGTGCCATCGGCAATGTTTTCGGCCTGATAGCTGTCAACATCGAGCTCATCGAGCAAGGCGCGCCACACCCGATACACATACGGTGTCGTGGTCTGCGCTGCGACCGGCGCCAGACCGGCAAACGCATTGATGTTAAAGCAGGCCTGCTTGTCGACGATACTGCCGGTCACCTGACCGTAGTCGAGCGGATAACTGCGATCGCGCTGTGACCAGGGTTGATTGAGGCTGACGACATCACTGTCTTTATAGCTCTGCTCGATGGCCGCTTTGGCCAGCCCTTCAACCCCGATACTGTACCAGTACGCCTGTTGGTAATTGAGCTGATGACTGGCACGCTGAAACTGGGTAAACATCCGCTGCGACATGGTCGCGGCAATCGACACCATGATCGCCAGCAGCAGCAAAACGATGATCAGAGCCACACCGCGCTGTTGAGATTTAGCCATTCCCGCCCTCTCCCAGTGATGCGCCGGTGGTAAGATAAATTCGTTGAATCTGACCGTAATCCTGCAATGTCAGTGTCACTTCCACTGCTTTCGGCAACGCCTGATCCGACTCCCATGTATCACGCCAGCCGCCCTCGGCGTAAAAACGTAGCGACCAGGATTCAACCTGAGTCAGCACAGGCATCACCACCGCAGGCTCAGAGACCGTGGTATCCGGATAGCGCCAATAAAGGCGCTCCAACACACCTTGTTTTAAACGATAGCCTACCTTGGCCACTTCTCCACGCGGGAATTGCTGCTCCGGGTTATGCCAGCCGAGGCGGATAAACATCACCCCCTTACTGTCAGAGTCGTTCAGATAATCGCTCCAGAGCAACATACGCTCAGCGGGCGCTTCCCCGTTATGGCGGAAATGACGCAACGCCATCTGACGAAAATCCGCATCCATCATGACGATCGCACGCTGCACTTCGCTCAGACGCGCTTCTCGTTCCGCGGACAGGGTATTGCTGCGTTGCACCTGATTGAGCACCTGATAGGCCGCCAGACTGAGGCTGGCAAAAATCGCCATGGCGACCAGCACTTCAATCAGGGTAAAACCGCGGCGGCGTGCAACTCGTCTCAATGAACCATATTTACTTTGCAACATAACTTCTTACCGTCACCACCGGCGCACCGTTCTTCTCGGTCGCCGCACTGACATCAAATGCTGCCAGGACATCATTGGCCGTTTTCACCGGCGCGACTTTCCAGTACCAGGTGCGTCCGGCCAGCTCTTCGCTGCCGTTTTGCGCCCGAGGTGTCTGTTCACTCAAAAACACCTTGGCGGTCTGGTTATCCACCACCATAGCGGCGAACGTTTTCTCTTCCAGATAACTGATGGTATTGATGTGCTGGGTCACGGCGCGCATCACACTCAATGCGGCAGTGGCAAAGATGGCCAGCGCAACCAGCACTTCCAGCAGCGTAAAGCCCCGCTCAGCGCGCCTCATCATGTTCTCCCGGTGCCAGCAGAGTGATCTGACCATTATCTTGTACCTGCACCTGCCATCCACGCTCAACACTTGCATTCTGCACGTAAATATCCAGCGTAAACGGGGTCAGTTCGCCGCTGGATAAGATAAAGACCTGGGGCGGACGCTGCTTGTGCTCGCCATCCTGCTCAGCAAACATCTCTTCATCAAACAGAGAGCCCGGCTTAAACAAGCGGTCTTCATCCTGCCAGACATCGCCACCGGCTTGATACTGCAGCGCCAGTCCCTCCTCTAGCTGCAGATCCGCGGCGATGCCATTTTTATCCAATTTTTGCCAGCCTGTCTGTTCTAGGCTTAAAAAACGCAGTGTGCGTGCCTGCTCATCAATGCGCAGCCCGTAATCACGGCCGCTGAGGATGGCTTCCTCATTGAGCAGTTGCAGACGCTGAAAAATACTCTGCGCCACTTCTTTAATCTCATCATCATGTCTGACCGGCAGAGTGGCGATCACGGCCACCGCACTGACGGAAAGCAGCACTAACACCAGCATTATTTCCAACAGAGTAAAACCATGTTTGCGCTTCATCACAACAGCCAGACCTGAATTCAATAAAAGGTGGCGCCAAGCGCCACCGTTAACCTGTTACTGAAAATCCTGCAGATTCCAGTTACCGATATCGACGGCCGTACCTTCACCGCCTTCCTGACCATCCGCACCTAAGGTGAACACATCAATCGTGGCTTTATCACCCGGGCTCAGGTATTGGTAATCGTTACCCCAAGGGTCTTTTGGCAGACGTTTGATGTAACCACCGGCGCGGTAATTACGTGGCTCAGGGCTGCCTGGCATAGTGACCAGCGCATCCAGCCCCTGATCAGTGGTCGGATAGACATTGTTATCCAGCTTGTACATATCGAGGGCATTTTCCAGCGCGACAATGTCTGTGATCGCTTTCTGTTGGTCGGCTTTTTCTTTGTTGCCGAGCAGGTTAGGCACCACAAAGCTAGCCAGAATACCCAGAATAACGACCACAACCATCACTTCCAGCAGGGTAAAACCGGACTGTTTGTTTACTTTTTTGTTCATAGAGACTCCATGTTACTCAAGACGAAGTGAGCCAAATCAGCGGCTCATCAAATTATTCATTTCCAGGATAGGCATCAGAGTAGCCATTACGATGAACAGCACCAGACCCGCCATCAACGCAATCAGCGCCGGGGTAAAAATGCCCAGCGCAATATTAACCGTCGCTTCAAAACTGTTGTCCTGGTTATCTGCGGCGCGGGTCAGCATGCTTTCCAGTTCGCCGCTCTGTTCACCACTGGCGATCATATGCAGCATCATCGGCGGGAAGAGTTTGGTTTGATCAAGTGCTTTGCGCAGGCTGGCACCTTCGCGCACATTTTCTGCCGCCAGACGCACCTGTTGCTTGACGTATTGATTGGACATCACATCCACCGCGACCCGCATTCCGTCCAGAATCGGAATTGCGCTCGAGGTACAGATAGACAAAGTCCGGGCAAAACGCGAAGTATTGAGGCCACGCGAGATTTTTCCCACCAGCGGCATATGAATCACGCGCTGATCCCAGCGCAGGCGAAGATCTGGTTTGCTCAGCAACCAGCGCACCAGATACACCAGCAACACGAATAGCACCACCAGCTGCAACCCCCAATGCTGGATAAAGTCACTGGACGAGAGCAGGAACTGGGTCGATTTTGGCAGCTCCTGCCCCATCTGGACAAACTGACCGACAATCTTCGGTACCACCGCGGCCAGCAGGAAGGCCACAATGCCAACCGCAAATACGACCAGCACTATCGGATACAGCATCGCCTGCAGCAGTTTAGAGCGCATTTTCTGGCGGTTTTCCGCATAATCGGCCAGGCGTTCCAGCACCGCATCCAGGTGGCCGGACTTTTCTCCGGCCGCCACCATAGAGCGGAACAGATCGTCAAAAATATGCGGGTAATCGGCCATACTGTCCGCCAGAGTGTAACCTTCGGTCACTTTAGAGCGCACCGCGGCGAGCATATTACGAATGCGCGGCTTTTCCGACTGCTCGGATACCGCGCGCAAACACTCCTCCAGCGGCATGCCGGATTGCACCAGCGTCGATAACTGACGGGTCAGCAGCGCCAGATCCGGCGTGCTGATACCACGCTGGGAAAACCCAAGCCCGCTGCTTTGCGATTTCGCGGCCCTGGCACGGGTTTCCACCACTTCCACCGGCACCAGCCCCTGCTCTTTGAGACGCTGACGCACCTGGCGGGCATTATCCCCTTCCAGGACCCCTTTTTTGTGCCGGCCACGCTCATCCAGCGCTTTATATTCAAACGCCGCCATCAGGACTCCTTGGTGACTCGCATCACTTCTTCCAGCGAGGTAATCCCACGCCGGACTTTATCCAAACCATCCTGACGAATACTCGGTGTACTGATACGGACCCGTTTCTCGATTTCCTGCTCACCGGCTTCGGCGTGAATCAACGCCTGCAGCTCATCATCAATCAACACCAGCTCATGAATCCCGGTCCGGCCACGGTAACCTTTGAAGTTACACTTGTCACAGCCATGCGCTTTATACAGCGTCAGTGGTTCAGCGTCGTCCAGTGCGAACAACTTACGCTGCTCTTTGTTCGGTTGATACGCTTCTTTACACTCCGGACACAAGGTGCGCACCAGACGCTGTGCCAGTACACCAAGCAGCGAAGAGGAGATCAGGAAAGGCTCAATCCCCATGTCACGCAGACGGGTCACGGCGCCAATCGCAGTATTGGTGTGCAGGGTTGACATCACCAGGTGGCCGGTCAAGGAGGCCTGCACGGCGATCTGCGCCGTTTCCAGGTCACGAATCTCGCCCACCATCACCACATCCGGGTCCTGACGTAAAATCGCACGCAAACCACGGGCGAAGGTCATGTCCACTTTCGGGTTGACCTGAGTCTGGCCGATACCTTCGATATCGAACTCGATCGGGTCTTCCACCGTCAGAATGTTGCGCTCATTGCTGTTGAGCTCCTGTAACCCGGCATACAAGGTGGTTGATTTACCTGATCCGGTCGGTCCGGTCACCAGCAAAATCCCGTGCGGGCGCTGAATCAGATGACGGAAATGGTCGTGGTTATATTCCGTCATCCCCAGACTGTGCAGATCAAGCCGGGTGGCATTTTTATCCAGCAGACGCATCACCACTCGTTCGCCGTGCGACGACGGCATGGTCGACACCCGCACATCCACCGAACGGCCACCGATACGCAGCGAAATCCGCCCGTCCTGCGGCACACGTTTTTCGGCAATGTCCAGTTTGGCCATCACTTTCACCCGTGACACCAGCAGCGGCGCCAGTTTACGGCTCGGCGACAAAACCTCACGCAGCACTCCATCGACCCGGAAACGAATCGACAACTCTTTCTCGAAGGTCTCGATATGAATATCCGAAGCCCCCTCTTTGATCGCTTCGCCAAGCATGGCGTTGATCAGCTTGATGATTGGCGCATCATCTTCAGATTCCAGCAGGTCTTCGTTTTGCGGTAACTCCTCGGCAATCGAGAAAAAGTCATCGCTGTCCGCACCGATATCTTCCATCAGCTGCCGCGCCTCGGAAGAATCACGCTGATAGACCTGAGTCAGTTTGCTTTCAAACTCATTCGGCTGCAGTTCAATCAGATTGAGGCGGCCTTTAATCACCCGGCGCACTTCCGCCAGCGAGGTCATCGACAGCGGCGCAACATAATACACGGTGGGAGTGTCCTGGCTGTCATGCCATTCCAGCACCAGTTTGAAGCGGTTAGAGAAACTGAACGGTAAGCGGCGCACCAGATTACGCGCCGCCTGCGCTACCACAACATCCGTCATGATTACTCTTCCATTTGTTCTAAAAAGGCCTGAATTTCCGGCGGATGCAGACGATCCTGACCATATTTCGGCAGCACCGGAATATTGTTGTCATCCATCAGTTTCAGCCCTTTATCGGCTTTAAATAACTGCTCAGCGCGAATGTAGTTATATTTACGCTGGGTCACGCCGTCAGCCGTCATGCCGGTACGGATAATGGTCGGCTTGATGAACACCATCAGGTTACGTTTTTCAACCTGAGTACTGGTGGAAGTAAACAACTGGCCAAGAATCGGGATATCGCCCAGCAGTGGTACTTTCGATTCACTTTCGGCGGTCCGCTCATCAATCAGACCACCCAGCACCAGCATCTGGCCATCCTGCACCATCACCGAGGTATTGAGCTGACGTTTGGCAAAGCGCACATCGACCGCGCCGTTCGCACCCAGCACGTTCGACACTTCCTGTTCAATCGACAGCTGCACCGAGTCGCCTTCGTTGATTTGCGGCACCACTTTAAGTTTGATACCCACTTCTTTACGATCCACGGTCTGGAACGGATTATCATTATTCGAACCCGCCGTCGAGCCGGTAATCACCGGCACTTCTTCACCGACAATAAATGACGCTTCGCCGTTATCCATCACAGTGATGCTTGGCGAAGAGAGGATATTGGTGTTCGATGTGCTCGCCACAGCATTAATCAGCGCGGTCCAGTCACCCATCAGCACGCTCACCGCCGCACCATTCACGCCGGACAAGGCCGATGCCAAGGTTGAATAGTCACCAGACTCGGTCACCGAGTAAGGCACACGGTTACCATTGCCATCGTAGTAGTATTCTGTTGTCGTTTGATCCTTAGCCTCTTCCAGCCCCACCATCACATTACCAATCGAGGCACCGCTGTTGCTAAACTGAATCGCCGAACCACTCTCCAGTGAGCCCCACTGTACGCCGAGGTTGATACCATCCGCTTCCGACATTTCCACAATCAGCGCTTCAATCAGCACCTGAGCTCGGCGGATATCGAGTTGTGAAATCACATCCAGCAATTCACTCATAATGTCCTGTGGTGCGGTCAGTACGATCGCGTTGGTATCGGCATGCGCGGCAATCATCACATCATCCCGCTTGGCAGAAGCGCCCGGCTGGCCACTTTTCTTCTCCGCTACCAGGTTTTCCGAGACGCCTTTCAGCACATCGACCATGTCTTCAGCTTTGGCGTATTTGAGGTACACCACCCGGTTGTTGCCTTTGGTGGCCATCTCGACGTCGAGCTTGTTGATCAGACGTTTGAGGCGCTGGCGTACTTTCGGGTCACCGGAAATAAGAATTGAGTTGGTACGCTCGTCCGCCACAAACTTTGGCTGCAGGAATTCAGGCGTATTTTTAGTGTCATTCGCTTTATTCAGCGCCTCGACAATACGCACCATTTCAGCGGCAGACGCATTTTTCAGTTCCACCACTTCAATATCTTTGTCACCGGCCTGATCGACCCGGCGAATGATGTCTGCCAGACGGTTGACCACCGCAGCACGGCCGGTGATCAGAATGATGTTGGCCGGGTCATAATGCACCACGTTACCGGCACCTGCGTTATCAATCAGCTGGCGCAACAGCGGTGACAATTCGCGCACCGAGACGTTCTTTACCGCCACGACCTGCGTGATAACGCTGTCGCCATCCATGCGGTCACTGTCCCCCAGCACCGGAATGGCAGAGGTTTTGGCGTCTTTCGACTTGACGACTTTCAGCACACCGTTGTCCATCTCAATCACGGCAAACCCGTACACTTCCAGTACATTGAGAAAAAAGCTGTAGTACTGCTCTTCATTCAGGGTGTCATAACTGCGCACATCGACTTTGCCGCGGACAGAAGGGTCAACAATAATGGTTTTTTCGAGATTGCGACCGACGATGTTGATGAATTCCTGAATATCAGTGCCCTTAAAACTGGCACTGAATTCATTTGCCAGTGCCATTGGCGATGCCGCCAGACTCATGGCGAGCAGCCACGCACTTTTGTTAAGCCAATGCTTCACGGGATACTCCCTCAACCTTTACACAAAGGTGAAAATTAAAACTGAATATAGATGTCATGTTGCTGTCCATCTCGTTCTACGGTCAGGTT
This sequence comes from Vibrio sp. H11, assembly GCF_004804295.1. Classification (NCBI taxonomy): domain Bacteria; kingdom Pseudomonadati; phylum Pseudomonadota; class Gammaproteobacteria; order Vibrionales; family Vibrionaceae; genus Vibrio; species Vibrio sp. H11. The sequence goes on from NZ_SSHN01000006.1 coordinate 243,937, forward strand.
AAGCTCGGTCAAATCAGACACGGACTCAAAAAGTTTGCTCATCACATCCGGATCGGTCAGATCCAGACCATTAATTTGGGTGGCAATGTCGCCATTTTGCAGCCCGACGGCTTCAAACAGCGCCCGATCTTTGCCCGGGCTGACACGATATCCCAAAATTTGATCATCCTGCTTAACCTGCGACATCGTCACATACTGGAAGATCTCACTGGGATTGTTCGCCACTGCAGCGCGAATGGCTGCCAGTTTGTCTTCCTGATCGTTGGCGCCGGTCTCAGCGCTATTACGCGCACGTCGCTCTGGCTGGGCCGTATTCAATTTAGAATAGTCCAACCCTTCCAACATCAGGGTCTCGTTACGACCAGAATTATCAATAATGACACGATCCGGCAAAACGGCTTTCAGCTTAACCCGGGTACCTTCAATCACCTCGTTCAAGCCGTAGGTCGACTGCTGGCCACGGTTAGCTATGACCGCAAGGCTCTGGGTTGGTTCAGAACTGGCCACCACCCCCACCAGCACAAGGTTAAGACGGGTTTTCGGCGCGTCGACTTTGACCGGTGTGGCCACCGGCGCCACTTTCTCGCTATAGCGGCCAAAAATAGCACCTTGTTGCAGGTTCGTGAGGTCAAAATGAGTTTGATTGGTCTGGCGCGCAGTCACAGAGGGTGCCCAGGCTGACACAGCGGTTTGCTCACCGTGAAACATCCACACCATCTTGCCGACAATCCAGGCGGAAAGCGCAATACACAGCACTGCCAGCCAAACACTCAGCGGCTTTTGCCAGCCGGAAAGGCGCTGCATCCAGTTGACGGATGCCAGCGGTTGAAAACTGATACGCTCCACTTCGGTGTCCTTTGGTTCCGTTTTAAACGCTAACGTCATGTTTTTTATTAGTCGGAGCCTTGTATTTCAGGGCTTTAAATAAAATATAGCAATATATCACAACCGAGGAACACTTCTTTTCAGTTAGGTTAAAATTGTCCGCAACCTTGAAAAACTGTGACTCAGACTCCATTGTAAACCGCATTAACGCAGCAAAATAATGAATTTAGAGGTAATTTGCCAGCATGAGTTCCCCATCTGAAGCAGTGCGTCTCGATAAATGGTTATGGGCCGCGCGATTTTATAAAACCCGCTCAGTGGCGCGGAATATGGTCGATGGTGGCAAAGTTCACTATAATGGCCAACGAACCAAACCCAGCAAGCTGGTTGAACTCGGTGCAATCATCACCTTGCGTCAGGGCAACGAAGAGAAAACCGTTGTTATCGAAAGAGTTTCCGATCAAAGACGAGGAGCCCCCGAGGCACAGACCCTTTATTCAGAAACCACTGACAGTGTTGAGAAGCGTGAAAAGCAGGCACTGGCACGCAAGCTGAATGCCCACAATCCAGCACCGGATCGCCGCCCGGATAAGAAACAGCGTCGCGATCTGCTGAAATTTAAACATCAATAACGAGCCGGACTATTCCTTATGACGACAAGCTCAAAGTCTAAAAACACATTACACCGCTACCTGTTTGACGATCTGTCGGTACGTGGCGAGTTGGTACAACTGGACGACACGTATCAGCATATTATCAGCAGCAAGGAATACCCAGCTCCGCTGCAACAGTTACTGGGCGAACTGCTAGTCGCAACCACGCTGTTGACTGCGACCCTGAAATTTGAAGGTTCGATCACCATGCAACTGCAAGGTGACGGCCCGGTCTCTCTGGCCGTCATCAATGGTGACAATAACCAGAAAGTTCGCGGCGTAGCGCGCTGGGACGGTGAGATTGCCGACGATGCCAGCCTGCATGATCTGATGGGCAAAGGCCATCTGGTGATCACTATCGAGCCGAAGAAAGGCGAGCGCTATCAGGGGGTGGTTGGTCTGGAAGGAGATAATCTGGCTGAAGTACTGGAAGCTTATTTCATGCGTTCAGAGCAGCTGAAGACCCGCCTGTGGATCCGCACCGGTCAGCTGGACGGCAAACTGCACGCTGCCGGCATGCTGCTGCAAATCATGCCTGACGGCACCGGCTCCGCCGACGACTTCGATCACCTGGCGCAACTGACTGCGACCGTGAAAAATGAAGAGCTGTTCAGCCTGGAAGCGAACGAAGTACTCTACCGTCTGTACAACCAGGAAAAAGTCCAGCTGTTTGAACCTCAGGCCGTCGAATTCCTGTGTGGTTGCTCCCGTGAGCGCAGTGCGGCAGCCATTATTACCGTCGCCCGTGATGAGCTGAACCAAATTCTGGCCGAAGACGGCGCGGTGAACCTGCATTGTGATTACTGCGGTACCACCTACTCATTTGATTCCACTCAAGTGTTTGAATTGTTCGCCCAGCAGGATTCAGGTTCTCAGACCAAGCATTAATTCTTGTGAATTAACAAGCACGTCAACACAGTCTTACAGCCAGCTTCATGCTGGCTTTTTTTGTGATCAAAACCCAAAAAAACCCAAAAAAATCAACATACTCCCCTGCAGAACACCCGACTTAATTTCCGCGAATTAATAATCGTTTTGCTCTGGTACTGACGCCAAAACGCAATATAAAATAAGCCCGCCAGCAATATGTGACAGGTTACCTAAAACCACAAATCAGGCATGGTTAATTTTTGACCCATCTCCCTGTTTTTTCCCGACCCCGTTGCTAGCATGGTGAGCAGAAAAAATACAAACATTATAAAAATCCCTACAAATTCCCGATAAGGAGCACCTATGACTGTTATCGAACAAACAAAGGCTGCACAACTTGATCTTACCCAATACGGCATCACCGATGTCAGCGAAGTCATTCGTAACCCGAGTTACGAGTTACTATTTGAAGAAGAAACCCGTCCGGATCTGGAAGGCTACGAGAAAGGCGTGGTCACCGAACTGGGGGCCGTGGCAGTAGACACCGGCATCTTCACTGGCCGCTCACCAAAAGATAAATTCATCGTTAATGACGACACCACCCGCGACACCTTATGGTGGACTTCTGACCAAGCCAAAAACGACAATAAACCGATTAGCCAGGCGGTATGGAATGACCTGAAATCTCTGGTCAGCCAGCAGTTGTCAGGCAAACGCCTGTTTGTGGTCGACGGCTACTGTGGCGCCAACGCCGATACCCGCCTGTGTGTGCGCTTTATTACCGAGGTAGCCTGGCAGGCCCACTTCGTGACCAATATGTTCATCCGCCCGGCCAAAGATGAGCTGGCGGACTTTAAACCAGATTTTGTCGTCATGAACGGCGCCAAATGCACCAACCCGAACTGGCAGCAGCAAGGGCTAAACTCTGAGAACTTCACTGTATTCAACCTGAGCGAAAAAATGCAGCTCATCGGCGGCACCTGGTATGGCGGCGAGATGAAAAAAGGGATGTTCGCGATGATGAACTACTTCCTGCCGCTGCAAGGCATCGCCTCAATGCACTGCAGTGCCAACATGAGCCAGGATGGTGACGTGGCGGTCTTCTTTGGTCTGTCCGGCACCGGTAAAACCACCCTGTCCACCGATCCTAAGCGCGCGCTGATTGGCGATGACGAACACGGCTGGGATGACGATGGCGTCTTCAACTTTGAAGGCGGTTGCTACGCAAAAACCATCAAGCTGTCCAAAGAAGCGGAACCGGATATTTACAATGCCATCCGCCGCGACGCTCTGCTGGAAAACGTCACCGTGCGTGGTGACGGCTCAATCGACTTCGATGACGGTTCGAAAACCGAGAATACCCGAGTTTCCTACCCGATCTACCATATCGATAACATCGTTAAACCGGTTTCCAAAGGCGGCCACGCGAACAAAGTGATTTTCCTGTCGGCCGATGCGTTTGGCGTACTGCCTCCGGTATCCAAACTGACCCCGGAACAGACCAAGTACCACTTCCTGTCCGGCTTTACCGCCAAGCTGGCCGGTACTGAACGTGGCATCACTGAACCGACACCGACCTTCTCGGCCTGTTTCGGTGCGGCTTTCCTGACCCTGCATCCGACCCAATACGCTGAAGTGCTGGTCAAACGCATGGAAGCAGCAGGCGCAGAAGCTTATCTGGTTAACACCGGCTGGAACGGCACTGGTAAGCGTATTTCGATCAAAGATACCCGTGGCATTATTGACGCCATTCTGGATGGCTCAATTGAGCAGGCAGAAACCAAACAGGTGCCTATCTTTAACCTTGAGGTACCAACCTCGCTGCCAGGCGTCGATGCTTCCATCCTTGATCCACGTGATACCTACACCGATCCGCTGCAATGGGAAAGCAAAGCCCAGGATCTGGCGACCCGCTTTATCAATAACTTTGCCAAGTACACGGATAATGCCGAAGGCAAAGCGCTGGTTTCCGCCGGCCCTCAGCTGGACTGAAAACCAAAACTTGCCAACAAGCCCCTCTTTTGAGGGGCTTTTTTTGTTGAAGCCAGAATGAAATTGTTCCAAGCTGTGATTCTTAAGGAATGTCACTCAGTCAGGAAACTATGAAAAAGCTGCTCGCGCTAGGGATGGGATTAATCGCACTGTTGCTGGTGCTGATACTGGCTACATTTGGCCTGATGCATACTCGCTACCTGACGCCTTCCGCTCAATGGTTAACCGACCATTTATGGCCCGGCGAGCTGACCTTCACACGGTTAGAATACGACTATCCGCGTCATTTCCGCCTGCACGATGTCACCCTGGATCAAGATGAAAAACCGCTGCACTTTCAGCAGGTGGATGTCTGGCTTAGCGCCCGCCCCTGGCAGGATGATAAATGGGTTATCGACAGTCTGCTGCTTGATGGCGCCAATTTCTCGGCTGGGCTGCCCAGCCACCCTTTCCTGTCCGAACTGAAACTAAACCAACTGGCGCTGCACAATATTGATTTTGCAATGAATGGTCTGATTGCACGCGGCTTTGACCTGCAGATTAAAAACCCGTCCTGGCACAGCGCGACACAACTTCTGCCCTATGGCGAGTTGCAGCTGTCTGCCGAGCAGTTTTACTGGCACAGTGAAGCCATCGACAATGTGTTAGTCGATGCTGACTACCAGCCCGCCGACAGCACGGTTTATGGCGCCTCTTTTATCTGGCGCGGCGGTCAGTTCTCCGGTCAGGCCGAGCAGTATCCGCAAGGCTGGTCACTGGTCAATGTCACCATCAACCAGCTCAACCTGGATCAGGACCTCACTCAACTCACTGCCCCTTGGTGGCCACTCCTACGCAGCCATGTTGCGCGCATCAACAGCCTGGATATTCTCAACAGCAATCTGCGCGTGGCCGGCAGCGAGATGACCAACCTGGCCCTGTCGGCAGAAAATCTGCAGTTAGACCATACCTGGTGGCAACAGCAGCAAGGTTACCTGTCGCTCAATGCTGACAGCATTACCAGCCATGGCCTGCAATGGGTAGAGCCAAGCGTTAAACTGGACTTCGAACCAGACAAGATCCAAATCAGCGACTTTGCCAGTGAGGTGTTGCAGGGCAGCCTGCAACTGAGTGGTGAACTGACTCCCGGGCAGGTGCACCTGCACCACCTGACGGCTCGTGGTCTGAAGTGGTTTGGCGAACAAGACAGCGACTGGCACTGGCTCAGCATGGATCTTAGCAACTGGCACGCGCTGCAAATTGATCAATTTGATCTGCACAACCTGCAGCTGATCCAACTGCGACATACTCCGGCCTGGCAGTTGACTGGACTCAATGCCGAAGGCCGCGATACCGAGCTGATGCGGGATGGCAAATGGGGACTTTGGCAAGGCTCCGCCACCATCAGCGCCAATAACGCCAGTATCGGTTCAGTGCTCAGCAGTCAGGGCATTATTGAAATGCACAGTGACAATGGCCGCTGGTGGTTGGATCGCGCATTTCTGCCACTGGAAAAAGGCTACATCGATGCCAATGCGGAATGGCATTTCGCGGCTGACAGCGCGCCGTGGAAAGTGGCGCTGCATACCGACGGACTGCCGCTGACCGAGCTGCACCAGTGGCTGACACTGCCTTTTCGTTTCGATGCTCTGGCGGATCTGGATCTCAATGCCGAAGGACTGGCCGGCGATTATTCCATGCTCGCTCATTCACTCACCGGTGAACTGCAACTGGGTTTGCGTCACGGCGTGCTCACCACACAACAGAACCAGCAAATAGTGGTTCAGCCATTTACACTGGATGGGCTGACTATCAGCGCGGACCGCGGACGTTTACAGCTTAACGCGGCGCCGCTAGCTGGGCCCGGACTTGATGCCCGCCTGCAAGGGAATATCGACTTAGTCGCCCCGCAGCAAGGGACACTTGAACTGCAGTCGCGCCAAGGCTGTCAGCAAACCCGCTTCGACCTGCTGCGTAATCAACAGGCTGAAGAGACTCTGTCAGCCAAAGCGTGTGCAGAAACACTCAGTCGCGAGCGTGCTCGAGAATAGACTGATAATCGGGGATAAGCATGTAGGTTCCGGTAAACTCGACCGCGTCCTTGTCGCCGCTGGCGATGATAACGCGCATCACAATCCGCGCTTTACGCCCGGACTCCAGACGGTCAAGATCACCACTGATCCCATCCAGAGAAGTGGACGCCACCGGGTTATAGACTACCGGATGGCGGTAACGGATACGGCTGTCCACCAGCACAATATCCCCTTCCAGATTGCGTTCACGCATCAGCAGCCAGGCCATCCCCCACCCCGTCAGAGTGGCCAGAGTAAATGCTGAACCGGCAAACATGGTGTTGTGCGGGTTAAGATTAGGATTAAGCTGAGCCCCGCACTGAAACTGGTAACCTGTGTACTGCAGTACCTTGATGCCCATTTTTTCACTGATCGGAATATGCTCGCCCCAGCGTTCCTGCAACTCAGTGCACCATTCCGGTTTGCGCAGTACATCTGCCATCGGATCAAGGTGTTTGACCATTTGCTGATGGCGGACCGGGCCGCGTTCATCCGTGAGTTCACCGCGTTGCTCGAATCCGTTCTTTTCATAGAATTTTATCGCATCCTCACGCGCATTACACACCAGCCGCTTGGCCCCTTCCTGACGCGCCAGCGACTCCAGCGCGACCAGGATGAGTGATCCCATACCTTTGCTGCGCCGGTTCGCTTTCACCGCCATATAACGAATCTGGCCGTCACTGTCCGGAGTAATGTACAGACGTCCAATCGCCATCGGCCGGCCACGTCCGTCAACAATCATGCGGTGATGGCTCATGGCATCGTATTCGTCCCGCTCCGAACCGAGTGGCATTCGCCATGGCTCGCGCAACATCTGCCAGCGAAAATGAAAATACTTATTGAGCTGATTATCCGTCTTCGGCGTAATAAGTTTGTACATAGAGTCGGTTCCTGCTGGCTCAAAAGAGCCGTCGTTAAGCCTGTAACCAGAAGGTTACCGGACCATCATTGATCAGTGACACTTTCATATCCGCGGCAAAACGGCCACGCTGTGTCGGTAGTACCTGAGTGCATAAATCGGAGAAGTAATCGTACAGGCGTTCAGCATCCTCTGGATGAGCGCCACGGGAAAATCCGGCCCGGGTGCCCTTTTTGGTGTCTGCTGGCAGGGTAAACTGCGAGACCACCAGCACACTGCCGCCGACATCTTTGACACTCAGATTCATCTTACCGGCTTGATCTTCAAATACGCGGTAGCTGGTCACCCGTTCCATCAGGCGTTTCGCTTTCGCTTCGTCATCTTCACGCTCGACCCCGAGCAATACCAGTAAACCCTGTTCAATCTCGCCGACAATTTCACCTTCGACGCGCACTGCCGCTTCACTTACTCGTTGAATCAAGGCTATCACTCTGCTCTTTTCCTTGTGGTTGGGTTGGGGAATTGAGCGCTGAGTTTAGCATGTCTGGCTCGTCGCTCCACTCGTCACGCTCACCGAGCGCCGCGGTCACTTCAGCCCCAATCAGCACGATCAACCAACACAGGTACACCCAGACAAACAGAATCGGGATCGCCGCCAGCGCGCCGTAAATCAGTTGGTAAGACGGAAACTGAGTAATGTAAACAGCAAAACCTTTCTTACTCAGTTCAAACAACAAGGCCGCGACCAGGGCGCCGGAGACCGCGTGCCAGATAACGACTTTTTTATTCGGCACCAGCAGGTACAACCCCGAAAAGGCAAAAAAGGACAGCAATAACGGCAGGCGGGCGAGGAAAAAATTAAACGCGCCGGTCAGCGCTTCATTGTCCAGCAGCTTAAGTGACGTAATGTACGACGTCACCGCGATACTGGCACCGACCAAAATCGGCCCCAGGGTCAGGATCATCCAGTACATCGAGAATGAAAAGACCAGACGGCGTTTTTTACGCACCCGCCAGATATAGTTCAGATTTTTATCGATGTTCGAGATCAGTGTCAGCGCCGCGATAAAGAGGAACATACCGCCAACGGCCGTCATTTTACCAGTATTGGTGACAAATTCGGCTAACGCGGTGCGCACCGCATCACCGGCCGCCGGCACGAAATGGGTAATGACATAATCCTGCACTTCATCGCCGACGTTATCGAAAATAGCAAACGAAGAGAGGATCGACAGCAGCACGGTCAACATCGGCACGATAGACAGCAAGGTGATGTAAGCCAGATAGCCAGCGTTCACATTGACTCTGTCGTGCCCCATGCGGGCAAATAAATAGCGGCCGAATAACAGGCTATGCTTGACCAGTAACTGGATGTTCAAGGTGTTTCTCCCATTTAACGATATCCGTCCCTGAATGACCAATCTGGCTGGAGTGATCATATGAACATTTGAATTATCTGACAGATAAGGTTTTGAAATTGTAGCGGATCATAGCGCTTAGTGTGACACGCAACGCGGCCAGATGACACAGAATGCAGCGCGATACACAAACTGAACCGGTTTATTGAACACCACTATCAGTTATCACTAAATCGACCAGTAAAGCGGTGTTGAATACGGTATGCTGACTATATCAGGTTACAATGCAATTATTTTAATAGAAAGGAGTTCATGATGCCTTACTTGTTGGCCATCTTGTTATCTGTCTTCACCCTGACTGGTTGCCAGAGTGCGTATTATTCGGCAATGGAAAAAGTCGGCTACCATAAACGTGACATCATGGTTGATCGGGTTGAAGCCGCACAAGACTCACAGAAAGACGCTCAGCAGGAGCTGACCAGCGCGCTCGAAGCCCTGTCAGCCTTTACCCAGTTCGACGGTGGAGAGCTGGAAAGCGCCTATGAGCGCATCAACGATCAGTATCAGCAAAGCGAAGACGCCGCCGCGGATGTGCGCGATCGGATCGCCGCAATCGAAGATGTTTCCCAGGCTTTGTTTGCCGAGTGGCAGCAAGAGTTGTCGCTGTATACCAGCAGCAAGTTGCGTCGCGCCAGTGAGCAGAAGCTGAAACAAACTCAGGCATCGTATCAGACCATGCTGAAAGCGATGAAACAGGCTGAGCAGACAATGACACCTGTGCTCAATACACTGCGTGACAACACCCTGTATCTCAAACACAACCTCAACGCCAGCGCGGTCGGCTCGCTGCAGGGTGAATTCGCCTCACTGGAGAAGGATATCCGCAGTGCGATCAGTCAGATGAATGCTGCAATTGCCGAGTCAGATCAGTTCCTCAGCCAGTTAAAACAGTAATGACCGCCAATACCGGACCGGCAGCGGTATTCAGATAGACCGCTCCGGTTAATCCGCTCATGGTGCCAGACAATAAAAAAGCCCTCAAATGAGGGCTTTTTTTAATCCGCTGAACGATTACTTACGCGCAGCGCGTTTACGGTCGTTCTCAGTCAGGTGACGTTTACGGATACGGATGCTCTTCGGTGTTACTTCTACCAGCTCGTCATCATCGATGAACTCCAGAGCCTGTTCCAGCGTGTATTTGATCGCAGGAGTCAGAACCTGAGCGTCATCAGTACCAGAAGCACGTACGTTGGTCAGCTGCTTACCTTTCAGACAGTTTACTGTCAGGTCGTTAGAACGGTTGTGGATACCCACTACCTGACCTTCATAAACCTCATCCGCGTGTTCTGCAAACAGACGGCCACGCTCTTGCAGGTTAAACAGTGCGTAAGTCAGTGCTTTACCGGTTGCGTTCGAGATCAGTACGCCGTTAACACGTTGACCGATTTCGCCACCTTTGTGCGGGGCGTAGTGGTCAAAAGTATGGTACAGCAGACCAGTACCAGAAGTCAGAGTCAGGAACTCAGTCTGGAAGCCGATCAGGCCACGTGATGGCATCACGAAGTCAAGACGTACACGGCCTTTACCGTCCGGAGACATGTCTTTCAGTTCGCCTTTACGCAGACCGATTTTCTCCATGATACCGCCCTGGTTCTCTTCCAGTACGTCGATAGTCACAGTTTCAAACGGTTCCATCAGTTGGCCATCTTCTTCGCGCAGAATAACTTCCGGACGAGATACTGCCAGCTCAAAACCTTCACGGCGCATGTTTTCAATCAGGATAGACAGGTGCAGTTCACCACGACCAGATACACGGAATTTATCTGGATCGTCAGTTTGCTCAACGCGCAGGGCTACGTTATGTACCAGTTCTTTTTCCAGACGCTCAAGGATGTTACGTGAAGTCACGAACTTACCTTCTTTACCCGCGAACGGAGAAGTGTTGACCTGGAAAGTCATCGTAACGGTTGGTTCATCAACCGTCAGTGCAGGCAGAGCTTCTACTGTGTTCACGTCACAAATGGTGTCAGAGATTTTCAGCTCACCCAGACCAGTGATCGCAACGATGTCACCAGCCGTTGCCAGGTCAGTTTCAGAACGTTGCAGACCCAGGTAACCCAGAACCGTACCCACTTTGCCGTTACGCTTCTTGCCATCAGCACTGATTACCGTCACTTGCTGGTTTGGCTTCACGCTACCACGGGTTACACGGCCAACACCGATAACACCAACGTAAGAGCTGTAATCCAGCTGTGAAATCTGCATCTGCAGTGGACCATCAAGGTCAACGTTTGGTGATTCAACATTATCAACGATTGCCTGGAACAGCGGTTCCATGTTTTCGCCGGTCTCGCCTTCTTCCAGCGATGCCCAACCGTTCAGTGCTGATGCGTAAACCACTTGGAAGTCAAGCTGTTCGTCAGTCGCGCCCAGGTTGTCAAACAGGTCAAATACCTGGTCCATAACCCAGTCAGGACGCGCGCCAGGGCGGTCGATTTTGTTGATAACAACGATAGGCTTCAGACCGTGAGCAAACGCTTTCTGCGTTACAAAGCGGGTTTGTGGCATTGGGCCGTCAACCGCGTCAACGATCAGCAGTACAGAGTCTACCATCGACATAATGCGCTCTACTTCACCACCGAAGTCCGCGTGTCCCGGGGTGTCAACGATGTTGATACGGAAATCATTCCAGTTGATCGCTGTGTTCTTCGCCAGGATGGTAATACCACGCTCTTTTTCGATGTCGTTCGAGTCCATGACTCGCTCTTCAACGTCACCGCGCGACTCTAGCGTGCCCGATTGCTGGAGCAGTTTATCTACCAGGGTCGTTTTGCCGTGGTCAACGTGCGCGATGATCGCGATGTTTCTTAGTTTTTCAATCTGAGTAGCCATGGAATTTTGCTTCACTTAATTACACAAATGGCCCGATTTACGGAAGTGCAAACCAGTACCTGAGTTTGGTTAAAAAAACGGCCAATAATGTACCAGATTTTGGCGAAAAGCCTAGAAATATGTGATCTGACTCTGTGAATTTCGCACATTTAGAGCCTAGTCGCGAATTGAAATGAACACAAACCGTCCTGGAGCAGAAAAGACAATTGACAATCACAGAAATAATCGGCTGAATAGTGTTCGCTTTGTTATAAATTGGTGCAGCAAAAACCACTATGCACCACCAAAGTGCAGAACGGGATCATTATGGTGCAACGGAAAGCACCAAAAAGAACCAAACACTCGCAAAGCATTGAAATTACGGGACTTAAGAAATTGGCACGATATTAGCTTAATAAAATCAGCATTGCTTAAGAAATAGTGCAGCCTTAAGCAATGCTGGTTTCACTTTGATTCGAGCCCAAACCGCTTTATTAACACTGGAGGTTATCCAAGATGTCAGTAGAAAACGTTCTATCGCTGATCCAAGAAAACGAAGTTAAGTTTGTTGACCTACGCTTCACAGATACAAAAGGTAAAGAGCAACATATCTCTATTCCTGCTCACCAAATCGACGCAGACTTCTTCGAAGAAGGTAAAATGTTCGATGGTTCATCAGTTGCTGGCTGGAAAGGTATCAACGAATCTGACATGGTAATGATGCCGGATGCATCATCTGCTGTACTAGACCCGTTCACAGAAGACGCAACGCTAAACATCCGTTGTGACATTCTTGAGCCTGCAACTATGCAAGGCTACGATCGTGACCCACGTTCTATCGCAAAACGTGCTGAAGAATACATGCGTTCAACTGGCATCGCAGACACTGTTCTGGTTGGTCCAGAGCCAGAGTTCTTCCTGTTTGACGACGTGAAATTCTCTACTGACATGTCAGGTTCTTTCTTCAAGATCGATGACGTGGAAGCGGCATGGAACACTGGCACTGAATACGAAAACGGTAACAAAGGTCACCGTCCAGGTGTGAAAGGCGGTTACTTCCCAGTAGCGCCAGTTGACTCATCTCAAGACATCCGTTCAGCTATGTGTCTGATCATGGAAGAAATGGGTCTGGTTGTTGAAGCACACCACCACGAAGTAGCAACAGCGGGTCAGAACGAAATCGCAACGCGTTTCAACACTCTGACGACTAAAGCGGACGAAATCCAAATCTACAAGTACGTTGTTCATAACGTTGCTCACGCATTCGGTAAAACAGCGACTTTCATGCCTAAACCACTCGTTGGCGACAACGGTTCAGGTATGCACGTGCACCAATCTCTGGCAAAAGACGGCGTTAACCTGTTCGCAGGCGACAAGTACGGCGGCCTGTCTGAAATGGCGATCTACTACATCGGTGGTATCATCAAACACGCTCGTGCAATCAACGCATTCGCTAACCCAGCGACTAACTCATACAAGCGTCTGGTTCCTCACTTCGAAGCACCAGTTATGCTGGCATACTCTGCACGTAACCGTTCAGCGTCTATCCGTATCCCAGTGGTACCAAGCCCTAAAGCACGTCGTATCGAAATTCGTTTCGGCGATCCAGCAGCGAACCCATACCTGGCGTTTGCAGCAATGCTGATGGCTGGTCTTGACGGTATCAAGAACAAGATCCACCCAGGCGAAGCGATGGATAAAGATCTGTACGATCTACCAGCAGAAGAAGCTGCAGAAATTCCAAAAGTGGCAGAATCTCTGCAACAAGCTCTGCAATGCCTAGACGAAGACCGCGAGTTCCTGACAGCAGGTGGCGTATTCTCTGATGACTTCATCAACTCTTACATCGACCTGAAATCTAAAGATGTAGAGCGCGTGAACGTAGCAGTACACCCACTAGAGTTCGAACTGTACTACTCTGTATAATTCGCACTCAGTGCCGTTGTAACGGCGGTTGCAATCAATAATAAGGCTCGCCTCGCAGGCGGGCCTTTTTTCTATTGGTTGACGTTCAGAGCCTTATTATCCTTGTCTTCTCACTGCCATATGACAGCTCAGCCAAGGAGTCGCATGAAACGGACCACTCCCCTTGCATTACTGCTGTGTCTGCTGCCCGCAGCAGACACTCAGCCCCAGACCATCTATACCTGGACCGATCATCACGGCACCGTTCATTTTAGTGATAATCCAAGTCATGCCCATAGCCGGGTGCTGCGACTATCCGTTAATGACGCACTGCTCGTTAATGACACACCGCCGGCCTTAACCCCGTCGGTCAATGCGGCAACGGCACAGGTTGCACCGAAACAGCACACAACCACTCAAACAGAGCTGCACATAGAGTGGTTAAAACCGACTCATGAACAGACGGTTCACGACAATCAGGGCAACATCACCCTGCATATCGCACTAAACCGCCCGCTGTCTGAGCAAGAGACACTGCAATTACTGCTCGATGATCAGCCTTTTGGTGCACCCGGCACCAAAACAGTGTGGCAGCTGAGTAATATTGCACGCGGCTCACATACCTTTTTAATTCAGGCTCTTGTAAGCGGCAAGGTTATTGCATCGTCTAGTAAAGTAACGGTGTATCTGCATCGGGCATCCATTAAATAGGTGTGAACAACACTCAATCGCCCGATTTAACAGGGGATTTCACTTTTTATTTCTATACCGTTGCGCCATACTTGACAAAACAGTGCACCATTATTGTGCATTGCATCATTTTGGAACACGGCAAGGACGATACTGTGAGTGCAGAGCTAAGCGAAACCATTCTGAACAATGTTGTAACCGCCACCTTGATGTTGGATGAAACATTGTGCGTACGTTACGCCAACCCGGCGGCCGAACAACTGTTTTCCCAAAGTGCCAAGCGCATTATCAATCAACCGCTGTCAAAACTGATTCAACACGCTTCGATGGACCTGGCTTTACTGTCTCAGCCATTGCAAAGCGGACAGAGTATTACAGACAGTGATGTCACCTTCGTGGTTGACGGCAAACCCTTAATGCTGGAAGTGACCGTCAGTCCGATTTCGTGGCAGAAGAGCTTGATGCTGTTGGTTGAAATGCGAAAAATCGGTCAGCAACGCCGCCTGACTCAGGAGCTCAATCAGCATGCGCAGCAACAAGCAGCGAAACTGCTGGTGCGAGGTTTAGCTCATGAAATTAAAAATCCGTTAGGGGGGTTGCGCGGCGCAGCTCAGTTGCTGGAACGCATGTTACCGGACCAGAGCCTGACCGAATACACCCAGATTATTATCGAACAGGCAGATCGTCTGCGTGCGCTGGTCGACCGTTTACTTGGCCCGCAGAAGCCTGGCAAGAAAACGTCGGAGAACCTGCATCTGATTCTGGAAAAGGTTCGTCAGCTGGTTGAACTCGAAGGTGGCAAAGAGTTGCAGATTGAGCGGGATTACGATCCCAGCCTGCCCAATATCATGATGGATACCGATCAAATCGAGCAGGCTCTACTCAATATCGTCAGTAATGCGGCGCAAATTTTGTCACAGCAGTCGCATGGCGTGATTACCCTACGCACCCGCACCGTGCACCAAGCCAATATTCACGGTCAGCGACATAAGTTGGTGGCCCGCATTGAGATCATTGATAACGGCCCGGGTATCCCACTCGAACTACAGGATACACTGTTCTACCCGATGGTCAGTGGCCGGGAAGGTGGGACCGGACTTGGTCTGTCAATCTCTCAAAACCTGATCGACCAGCACAATGGAAAAATCGATGTAGAAAGCTGGCCAGGACGAACCATATTTACGATTTATTTACCCATCTGATGGTGTGATTATGCGACCACTGAGAATGTAGGTTGCTGTTGAGGAAGAATACTATGAGTAAAGGATACGTTTGGGTTGTCGATGACGACAGTTCTATTCGTTGGGTGATGGAGAAAACCCTGTCGTCAGCAAACATTAAATGTGAAACCTTCTCCGATGCGGAAAGCGTTCTGATGGCATTAGAACGAGAAACGCCGGATGTACTGGTTTCTGATATTCGTATGCCCGGGATCGACGGAATCGAGTTACTGCATCAGGTACACTCGCGCTCACCAGAGCTCCCGGTGATCATCATGACGGCCCACTCCGACCTGGATGCAGCCGTAAATGCCTATCAGAAGGGGGCATTCGAATATCTGCCTAAGCCGTTTGATGTGGATGAGACCCTCACTCTGGTTGAACGTGCGATTGCCCACGGTCAGGAACAGCGTAAAGAGCAGTCACAAAATCAGGTCCCCACCTACGATACACCGGAAATCATCGGCGAAGCGCCAGCAATGCAGGAAGTGTTTCGCGCCATCGGCCGCCTGTCCCGCTCTTCGATTTCAGTGTTGATTAACGGTGAATCGGGTACCGGTAAAGAATTGGTCGCTCATGCTCTGCATCGTCACAGCCCGCGGGCGCAGAACCCTTTTATCGCCCTCAATATGGCCGCTATCCCGAAAGACCTGATCGAATCTGAACTGTTTGGCCACGAAAAAGGCGCGTTTACCGGCGCCAACAATGTACGTCAGGGCCGTTTTGAACAGGCTAATGGCGGAACACTGTTTCTGGATGAAATCGGTGACATGCCGCTCGACATTCAGACCCGTTTGCTGCGGGTACTGGCCGATGGACAGTTCTATCGTGTCGGCGGCCATTCCGCAATCAAAGTCGATGTGCGAATTGTCGCCGCAACGCACCAGAATCTGGAAAAACTGGTTCATCAGGGCAAGTTCCGTGAAGACCTGTTCCACCGTCTTAACGTCATCCGCATTCAAATTCCTGCTTTGCGTGAGCGTCGTCAGGACATCGACAAACTGACCAAACATTTTCTTGCTCTGGCTGCCAAAGAGTTAGGCGTGGAGATGAAAACTCTGCATAGCAAAACAATCGAAATTCTCAATCGTCTCGATTGGCCGGGTAACGTACGTCAGTTAGAAAACATGTGCCGCTGGCTGACGGTAATGGCAAGTGGTACCGAAGTGTTACCAAGCGACCTGCCTTCTGAGTTACTGGCAGAGAAGAAAACGGTCGACTTTGACAGTGATGTCAGTTGGCAGAAGCAGCTTGAAGCCTGGGCAAAATCCGCCCTAGCATCTGGTGAAACTGAAATCCTCTCTTATGCTCTGCCGGAATTTGAACGCATCCTGCTGGAAGCCGCTTTGAATCATACTAACGGCCATAAACAAGATGCAGCCAAAGTGCTTGGCTGGGGACGTAATACCCTGACGCGCAAGCTTAAAGAATTGTATTAGCCCGAAGCATAATCTCACTGAGAGCTACGCAAGGTGGTCTGTAATCAGGCCACCTTTTTATTTTCCGCCGCTGCATTCAGCCCGCAGCAGTCTCCTTTCAGCGAGCGACGAGAGATCAACATATACAGTAAACAAGAACAAAGTCGCAGCAAAATAAGCCAGATTCAGCCATTACAGCTACTGACACTGACCCGATTGGTTTTTATACTTAGCGCAGAATTTGACTTGGTAGATGACAATGATTACAAAAAATATTCCCCTGACTGATCTACACCGCCACCTTGACGGCAACATCCGCACTCAAACCATCCTTGAGCTTGGCCAGAAGTTTGGTATGGCGTTACCCGCCGATACTGTGGAAGCTCTGACACCGCATGTACAAATTGTCGAAGCCGAACCCTCTCTGGTTGCCTTTCTGTCGAAACTTGACTGGGGTGTGGCTGTACTGGGTGATCTGGACGCTTGCCGCCGCGTGGCCTACGAAAACGTTGAGGATGCACTCAACGCGCAGATCGATTATGCCGAACTGCGTTTTTCTCCGTATTACATGGCAATGAAACATAACCTGCCCATTGCCGGTGTCGTCGAAGCCGTGGTCGATGGCGTACAAGCCGGTGTACGCGATTTTGGCGTGCAAGCTAACCTGATTGGCATACTGAGCCGTACTTTCGGCACAAAAGCGTGTCAGCAAGAGCTGGAGGGCATTCTGAGCCAGAAACAGCACATCGTCGCACTCGATTTAGCCGGGGATGAGCTGGGACAACCTGGAGATCGCTTTGTCAGCCACTTTAAACAAGCACGCGATGCCGGACTGAATATTACCGTCCACGCAGGCGAAGCCGCTGGCCCGCAGAGCATGTGGCAGGCTATCCGTGAATTAGGCGCAACCCGTATTGGCCACGGTGTGAAAGCAATTGAAGATCCGCAGCTGATGGATTATCTGGCTAAACACCGGGTTGGTATTGAGTCTTGCCTGACCTCCAACATTCAAACCAGCACCGTTGCCAGCCTGGCGCAACATCCGCTCAAGCGTTTCCTTGAGCACGGTGTGCCAGCGTGTCTGAATACCGATGATCCGGCAGTAGAAGGGATTGAACTACCATACGAGTATGAAGTGGCAGCGCCGCAAGCAGGCCTCAGCCAAGAGCAAATCCGTCAGGCTCAAATCAACGGCCTGGATCTCGCTTTCTTGTCTGAAACAGAAAAACAGGCACTGAAGGATAAAGTCGCTCAACGCTGTTAAACTTTCATCAAACAAAAATTTACCAAAGCCCCGCCCTTACAAGCGGGGCTTCTTTGTCAGGGTCTAGAACTTAAAATAATAACCTGGGCAGATAACAAGATATTCCGTCTCGATGTTGGCTGGAATAGATAAGGAAGTAGCGGACGGCCGGGCTGGCGCACCATCGGAGACGCGTACGTCCGGGACTCGTCATCGCAACGTGATGAAACTGGCTCAGCTTAAAACGACAAAACCCCAGCATTTCTGCTAGGGTTTCGGATAAGTGGCGGAGCGGACGGGACTCGAACCCGCGACCCCCGGCGTGACAGGCCGGTATTCTAACCAACTGAACTACCGCTCCGCATTGGTCAGACTATAAAGTCTTTTCTCGTTTTTGCTTTCAGGCTATTCCTTAAAAAGGAGCAAACTGAAGCAAGTAATTAAAGCCTGGCGATGTTCTACTCTCACATGGGGAGGCCCCACACTACCATCGACGCTGTTTCGTTTCACTTCTGAGTTCGGAATGGAGTCAGGTGGGTCCAAAACGCTATGGTCGCCAAGCAAAATTCTGTTTAACTACCGCTGTAAGCGATAATTAATAATTCGGAAAGCTGTTCTTTCGAAAAAGGTTCTCTTTACACATTCAATGTACTGGTCATTGAGTCCAATCAAAACCCCTTGGGTGTTGTATGGTTAAGCCTCACGGGCAATTAGTACAGGTTAGCTCAACGCCTCACAACGCTTACACACCCTG